>DJNB01000180.1:0-8149 GCA_002435545.1 Lachnoclostridium sp. UBA6475 | reverse complement strand
ATACCAATCTTGTCCATCTTATCCAGAATGATAAACACCGAATCGTATTCTGCTTCCGGGAATCCACAGTATGTTGCCATTGCTTTCAAAATCTTGCGGTTGTTGATGCGGATGGTAAAATTTGTAAAATCCAATTTACCAAGCAGGGTCGTCGTTGCTAAGATCAATTCGATCTCCGCTAAGATCGACGGCTCACCAAGGATGTCGATATCACACTGCATAAACTGGCGGAAACGTCCTCTCTGCGGACGGTCGGCACGCCATACATTTCCCATCTGAAGGGCTTTAAACGGTGCGCTTAATTCATTTGCATGATTGGCATAATATCTTGACAGAGGAACGGTCAGATCATAACGCAGTCCGCTGTCTACCAGATCGGCTTCGCATTCTGCCGTATCCAGTTTCAATTTTTCTCCTCGTTTCAAAATCTTGAAGATCAATTTTTCATTTTCGCCGCCCTGCTTACTGCAAAGACTTTCGATATGCTCTACACAAGGAGTCTCAATCGACGAAAATCCAAAGGTTCCATACGTTTCTTTAATAAGTCCGATCACATAATCCCGGATCTCCATTTCCTTTGGCAAAATATCTTTCATACCCGTTACCGGTTTCTTCTTTAATGCCATCATGCATTACCTCCAACTTTCCTTTTTTCTTCTTATCATCTCGTCAATTCTACTAATGTAGTCATCAACGCTTTTTACATTTTCTACGCGCTCCATCCGGTTTTCCTCCGGGAATACGATCTTTGACGATCCTCCGCTGCCAAGCGCCAGAATGGATTGCAGTTCTTCCATGATAAATATGTTATACAGACATTCTTTTCCGGGTTTTGCATAAGCCACATTTTCCTGATTGGTATTTCTCGTTGTATGTGCCTTATTTTTCTGACGGTACATATAATACGGCTCGTATCCGTGCGCCCGGCAAAACTGCTCTGCCTCTTTTTGCATCGGTTCGATGCAGGCATCTTCCTTACGCATCTCACCGCCCTGCTCCAGCTGCTCTTTCCGCAGTCTGGATGCCCGTTTGATCACCAGTGTATGAACAGTGATACTGTCCGGTTTTAGGGCTTCGACTTCCCGCAGTGTCTCTTTAAAATCTTCCAGGGTTTCCTCCGGAAGTCCTACAATCAGATCCATATTGATATTATCAAATCCCAGGGTTCTCGCAAGCGCAAATTTCTCACGGATTTCCTCTACCGTGTGCCTGCGCCCCAGAAGTTCCAGTGTATGCTCTTTCATGCTCTGCGGGTTGATGGAAATTCTTGTCACGCCATGCGCTTTCATGCTTCGCAGTTTGCCCTCTGTAATACTGTCCGGGCGTCCTGCCTCGACGGTAAATTCTTTCGACTGTTCCATCGGAAGATACTTGCCGGTCATCGCCATCAGACGCTCAAACTGCTCCTCCGATAACGATGTCGGTGTGCCGCCGCCTACGTACACGCTGACCATCTGCTTGCCGGCCAGCCATTCTTTGCAATGCGCCATCTCTTTTTCCAGCGCATCCAGATATGCATCCATCTTATCCTGATAACGTCCTGCCGGAAAAGAGGAAAACGAACAATACGCACAGATTGTCGGGCAAAACGGGATGCCAATATATACATTGGCACATGTTTCATGCTGCATGCCCTGCGTCAGGGAAAATTCTTTCTTCGCGACATCTACTGCCAGTCTCACTTTGTCTTCCCGGCAGAAATATTCCTCTTTTAAAATATCCTCGATCTCTGCCTCTTCTTTTCCCTGCATCATCAGCCGGAGCGGAATCTTCGCCGGCCGGATCCCGGTAAGGATCCCCCACGGAAGTTCTTTTCCCGACTGTGCTTTCAAATATTCATACACTTCTTTTTTTATCTGATTTTTCGTATAGGGACGCGGAAAATGCTTTTTCCATTTTTTTCCATTCATCCGCCAGTTTATCGAATAGCCGTCTTCCGTAGAAATTTCCGGATGTTCGACTACCCTGCACTCTTTTTCTGGATAAAATACCATCGCCAGCGCTTTCATATCATACGAAAACTCGGTTCCGGAAATATCAACTTCTATCATGAGAATTTCCTCTCTTATGCATACGGATTATTCGCCTGTTCATAGCCGATGCTGGTCGCCGGCCCATGCCCGGAAAACACTTTGGTTTCACTCGGCAGGATCAGTACTTTTTCCCGTACCGACTGCATCAGATCTTTTTCATTTCCGGTCGGCAGATCCGCTCTTCCGACGGATTCCATAAACAGCGTATCTCCACTGAAAAGAACGTTCTGCTCTTCCAGAAAATAACAGCAGCTTCCTTTCGTATGTCCCGGTGTATGAATCACTTTTATCGTAATCCCGGCACTCTCAAACTGCTGTCCGTCGTGAAGCCAGATGTCTGCTTCCAGTTCTTCCGGTCTGCCGGTCATCGCCGACACATTCATGCGGGCATCCGAAAGGAGTTCCTTCTCAACATCCAGCGCACAGATCTCGCATCGTATCGCATTTTTCAGATCTCTTACTCCCTGAATGTGGTCAAAATGTCCATGCGTAAGCAAGATATGATCTAAGATCATTTTTTGATCCCGGATATAATTTGCAATCTTATCGCCGCTGTCGCCCGGATCTACCACAAAGCAATGCTCAGAATCTTTTTTATGCACAATATAGCAATTGGTTCCCACACTGCCAACAACGACAGATTCTATGATCAAACCATTGATTTCCATAATCTATCCTTTCTTTCTCCATCGATCAGCCGTTGGAACGTCTCTCGATGTCGATAACACTTTCTACATTACGAAGTTTTTTTACTAATTTATTGAGCTGCTCCACGCCTCTGGTCTCAAAACCGACTACGATCGTGGCTTTATCCTGCTTGGAAGTCCGGACATTCATGGACTTCACATCAATTTCATTTTCGGTAAAGATCTTTGATACATCAAACAATACACCACTTCGGTTGTACGAATAAATGACGATCTCGACCGGATAATAATCTTCGTTTTTCTTCGCCTGCGCACTCCATTCTGCTTCGATCAGACGATTTCTCTCTTCCTCCGGCAGATGAATCATATTGACACAGTCCGTACGGTGAATGGAGATACCACGGCCTCTCGTGACAAATCCAACGATTTCATCTCCCGGCACCGGATTACAGCATCTTGAGAAACGAACCGCAAGATCATCCAGTCCCATAACGACGATTCCACTCTTTTTGCCGCCACTCTTTGACGCAGAGGAATCGCCTCCTTCTTTTATGCCTTTTGCCTCTTTGGCATTTTCGATCGCCTCTTTGACCTGTTCATCCGAGACAACGCGTTTGTTCTTCTTCTCATATTCATAAATGAGTTTATTGATGACCTGTCCTTCCTTCAAGCCGCCATGACCGATGGCAGCACAGACGGAATCCCAGTCTTTAAATCCGTATTTGCGTTTGCAGGCTTCGGTATATTCCGGTTTTACATATTTATACAGATCGATATTTTTTGTCTTTGCATATTGTGCGAGAAGTTCTTTTCCGCGCACGATATTCTCTTCTTTAAATTCGGTACGGAACCACTGATTAATCTTGTTTTTCGCCTGTGTACTCTTGACGATCAGCAGCCAGTCACGGCTTGGTCCCTTACTGTTTTGCGAAGTGATAATGTCGATCCGGTCACCATTTTGAATCTGGTAGTCCAGTTTGACGATATTTCCATTGACTCTGGCACCTACCATTTTATTACCAACCGCCGTATGTATCGCATAAGCAAAATCGATCGGCGTAGAGCCTGCCGGAAGTGTCTTTACATCTCCGTTTGGCGTAAAGCAGTATACACTGTCCGAGAACAGGTTCAGATCGCTTTTGATCACGCTCAAAAATTCTTTATTATCTGACATATCCCGCTGCCATTCCAAAATCTGGCGCAGCCATGCCATTTTTGCCTCATCGTTTTTAACTTCTTCTTCGCTTCCCTTTGTTTCCTTATATTTCCAATGTGCCGCAATACCGTATTCTGCCGTTTTATGCATCTCGTACGTACGGATCTGGATTTCAAACGGCTGTCCGTTTGGTCCGATCAGCGTCGTATGCAGTGACTGGTAATGGTTTGGTTTCGGCATCGCGATATAATCTTTAAAACGTCCCGGAATCGGCTTATACATCTCATGGATGATTCCAAGCGCCGTATAACACTGCTGCTCCGTATCAACGATAATTCGTATTGCAAATAAGTCATAAATCTGATCCAGTGTCTTATTTTGATTTACCATTTTACGGTAAATACTGAACAGATGTTTGACACGTCCATCGATCGTCGCCTTGATCTTTGCCTCATCCAGATGCTCTCTGACATCTTCCATGATATCTTTGACAAAGGTTTCCTTCTGCACACGCAGATGATTGAATTTATCATTCAATTCCTTATATGCTTCGGGTTCCAGATATTGTAAAGACAGATCATCCAGTTCTACCTTTACTTTGGAAATACCAAGCCGGTGCGCGATCGGTGCATAGATGTCCATCGTCTCTCTGGCTTTTTCTTTCTGCTTTTCCGGTTTCATAAACTGCAGCGTACGCATGTTATGAAGACGGTCTGCCAGTTTGATAATAATAACGCGGATATCTTTTGCCATCGCCAAAAACATTTTTCTCAGGTTTTCCGCCTGCACATCCAGTTTGTCCGCGGAGTAATTTAACTGGGTCAATTTGGTAACTCCGTCTACCAAAAGGGCAATCTCCGCACTAAACATCCGGGTAATATCTTCCACGGTATACGGCGTGTCCTCGATAACATCATGCAGAAGTCCGCCGACGATCGTCTCTTTATCCATATCCAACTGGGTCAAAATGATGGCTACACAGACCGGATGGATCAGATACGGCTCGCCGGACTTTCTTTTTTGATCCTTATGCGCTTCTTTTGCCAGTTCATAAGCTTTTCGTATAATGCCCATTTCATCCTGACGGTTTTCTGCAGTCAGCAATTTTGTCAATACTTCAAATAACACATCCGGATCCGTAAAGTTGGGCGGGATGATGTCCTGCGACAGTTCTCCCGTATCAAATTTTTCTATTAAATCACTACGTTTGTCCTGCTCCATATCTCATCCATCCTTTCTTCACTCGTTCTGTTTTTGGGCGACCATAACATTATTATATAAAAAAATGTAACAAAATGCAACTGTGATTTCTTGCTCCCTGCCTGAATAAAAAAAAGAAGAGCGCTTTGCAACGCCCCTCTCTTTCCATTTTTTAATACGACTTCCGCATTTTCTGCTCCAGACGTATTTTATCTGCAATTAAAGCTACAAATTCAGAATTTGTCGGTTTTCCTTTCCCATTACTGACGGTATAACCAAACAACTCGTCAATCGTATCCACTTTCCCCCTTGTCCATGCCACTTCAATCGCATGTCGGATCGCCCGCTCTACACGGCTTGGCGTCGTCTTATGCTGTTTGGCAATCGACGGATACAGAATTTTTGTAATGGAATTTAGCATTTCGCTGTCATCTACAGACATCATAATCGCATCTCTTAAGTACTGATAGCCCTTTATGTGCGCAGGTACTCCAATCTCATGGATGATCTGTGTCACATCCATCTCCAGATTGTAACCTTTTTTGTCCGGTTCTCTTGACTGATAGTTCATGACAACCGGCAATGCCCCCGGTTTTAATTGCTGTATCTTAGCCTGAATCGTTTCCTTTTCAAACGGCTTTAATACGTAGTATGCAGCTCCGTATTGGAATGCGGTCTGCATTACATTTTCTTGAGTAACAGCTGTCACGACAATGAACTCCGGTCGTTTCTCGATTCCCGGCAAGCCCTGGCATACTTTCTCCAACACCAAAAGTCCGTCCATCTTTGGCATGATCAAATCCAAAAATACAACATCCGGCTTGGTTTCACGGATCATTTCAATTGCTTCCAATCCGTCTTCTGCCTGCCCCACAATCTCTACTTCATTATCTTCCGATAAACTGTCTTTGATCAAAGAGATCGTGCGGACACTGTCGTCTACAATTAGAACCCTTAGCTTGTTCACTCTTTTATTACCTCCCATTTTAGTGTTAAAAAGCAACATATAAGTTTTTATTTACGTGCTTTGTTTGCATTATAAATGTTTTTTCCACATTTTGCAATACCATAATATGGAATTTTCTTATTTTCTTTATATTTTTTTAACACTATATCCATTATTTCGACATTATTCTATTATATTCGACAAAATACGCAAAATTCAACCGGTTCAATTACTTATACGGACGGTAAATCATATAGCCGCCGCCATAACATCCATCCGGTCTGGCTCCCCAGGTTTCATACAGAACCGGTTTTCCATTGCTGTCATAATGCGACAAGGTATATCCGGTGAACATTTCCACATGAAAAATGCCCAGATAACGTCCATTATTCGCACCCGTCTCAAACATAAGGTCACCCGGATTTAATTTCATCTTTTGAATATGATTTCTTGTATAGGAATTTGTGATTTTCTTTCCATGTGACTTACACCACTTCGCAAGATCTGCCGCTACCGGCGCATAATTATTATTTCCTCCAATCTTTTTACCCATCTTGCAGTAAGATTTCCACACAAGCGAACTACAGTCATAATATCCTTTCTGCATTCTCTTTGGCTGGCTGTATTTCCATTTGGAGCCGATCATTTTCGCATACCGGATCACTTTCACCTTTTTCGGCGACACAACAGAGATGGCACAACCCACTTTCGCTCCGTTAAAATCTGCCGTGATTACGGCATTTCCGATCTTTTTACACGTAACAACACCTTTTTTCGAAACCTTTGCCGCTTTTGGATTTGATGATGTCCAGACCGGCTTGTCCGAAGTTCCCTTAATTTTTAATTTCACTTTCTTACCCTTTGCCTGCACAACTCCCTGCTTGGAAATGGTAATATTCTGAATATTTACTCCTACGGTAAATGCTTTTCCACCGATCGTAATCGTTAATGTAGTTTTTCCTGGCGAATCAAAGTTCAAAGTGAGCTGGTTATTCTCCATCGAACAATACGCTCTCATACCCGAATTGGAAGATTCACATACAACTTCCACATTATTGTCTGACAAAATGACTCCTGCCGGCACATTTTTTAAGGCAATGGATGTCTCGTATTCGTAATCATATGTAGAATAGATTCCTTTAATGGAACTTTTTTCCAGTACCACATTGGTCATATCCACAGTAACTGTCACATCGCAGCGGCCGGAAAAATACATATTGTAACTTCCGTACGTTCCCTGAATATAAACTGTCGCCTCCCCTGGAGTAAGCGCGGTAAACGAACCGTCTCCATTCACCTGGAGGACTTCACTGTTACTCGTACTTATCGAAGTCACCTGCATCGCCGTAATGGCACTGCCATCCATCGGATCCGTCACCCCACTGAGATCATAAGTAAAGGTTCCCTGCTTTCCAACGGTCATCGTCGTCTCCGCATAGTCGCTGTTCTGAATCCGGTAAATCGTCTTCCCATCTGCCTGATCCTCCGTCGTCATTGCCTGAGCCGGTGTGTGGACAGCCAGTACACACAGCACCATCACCGCCAGCCCCCACATAACTTTCTGCATCGTGTTTTTCATTCTCGTTCTCTCCATTTCTTTGTAATTTCTTTTATTTTATCAGATTTTCTGTGAAATTTCAAATATACCTGATTTTTGCAGCTTTGCTTTAAAAAAAATAAGTCCCTGCTTTTCCATTCGGGACCGCTCCCGCTTAGAGAACACTCGTAGCGGTACATGAGGGCAAACTACGCCCTCTATGTACCGACGGTGTTCTAAATCCCTCATAGGAAAAGCAGAAACTTATTTTCTATATAGTACAACTGCAAAAAAGACACTCCCTGACTAACCTCTTGGGAATGCCTTTCCTTTTTTCTCTTATACCTTCCATGTGTTTCCACAGTTTTGGCATATACACATTGTCTCATTCTTAAATTTCGTCTTTTGATTACCAGTAGATTTTTTCCAAACAAGATTAGATAATCCAAGAGTACATAAGGCAGTCATACCCCGTGCCGCATTATTTATATGACCTCCTATTCCATTTCCATGTTTTTTTGTTTTTCCTCCTGTCTGGATCATCTCAACTGATACATTTTCACTACTACACTTTGGACACTGCATTGATTTCCCCTCCTTTTTTTCTAAATGATCTCTCGGAATCTCTAA
>DJNB01000198.1:16643-24111 GCA_002435545.1 Lachnoclostridium sp. UBA6475 | reverse complement strand
TTATACAGAAGATTACCTAAGAGAGGTTTTACTAATATTAATAGTAAAGATATTGTTGCTATCGGACTTGACCGTCTCAATGCATTTGAAGATGGCGCAGAAGTAACAATTGAAACTCTTATGGATAAAGGGATTGTGAACAATCCTAGAGATGGAGTGAAAATTCTTGGAAATGGAGAATTAACCAAAAAGCTCACAGTTAAAGTAAACGCATTTAGTAAGAGTGCTGTTGAAAAGATTGAAGCAGTTGGTGGAAAAGCAGAGGTGATCTAATGCTTGAAACGATAAGAAATGCGTTTAAGACGAAAGAGATCCGAAACAAACTTTTGTTTGTATTTTTGGGGCTTATCATCGTCCGGATCGGATGTAATATTCCGCTTCCGGGCGTCAATACAAATGTTATCCAGAATTTGTTTGATAACAACCAGGCTTTGAACTTCCTTGATGTTATGACAGGTGGATCTTTCACAAGAATGTCCATTTTTGCGTTGAACATCACGCCGTACATCACGGCATCCATTATCGTACAGCTTCTTACGATCGCGATTCCGCGTCTTGAAGAGTTGCAGAAAGATGGAGAAGATGGAAGAAAGAAGATCAACGAGTACACAAGATATCTTTCTATCGTACTTGCTTTGGTCGAAGGTCTTGCTATCGTTATCGGATTCCGTAATCAGGGATTCTTTACAGAAGCTGGATATACTTCTGTGATTATTTCCGTTGTTGCTTTGACAGCAGGAGCTGCATTCCTTATGTGGCTTGGTGAGGAGATCACAGAAAAAGGAGTTGGAAACGGTATTTCCATTATCCTGTTGATCAACATTGTTGCACGTATTCCGAGTGACCTGATCTCTTTGTACAATCAGTTTATCAAGAGCGCAGCAAATGTCACAAACCGAATCCTTGCAGCTGTGATCATTCTTGTTCTGATCATTGCCATGTTTGCGTTTATCGTATGGCTTCAGGATGGCGAGAGAAAAATCCCTGTACAGTATGCAAAGAAAATGCAGGGACGGAAAATGTTTGGCGGCCAGTCCAGCCACATTCCGTTGAAAGTAAATACTGCCGGCGTAATCCCGGTTATCTTTGCAAGTTCCATGTTACAGCTTCCGGTTGTTATTGCCAGTTTTGCAGGTGTGAAACCGGCATCCGGAGAAGGTGCATCCTTGATTCAGAAATTCCTCAAGGTCTGCAACCAGAGCGACTGGTGTAACATTAGTTCATGGGGTGATTTTAAATATACATTAGGATTGCTTGTATATATCGCATTGGTAATCTTCTTTGCATATTTTTATACCTCAGTAACATTTAATCCGCTTGAAATTTCAAACAACATGAAAAAGCAGGGTGGATTTATTCCGGGTATTCGTCCCGGAAAACCAACAACCGATTATCTTACCAATGTACTTAACAGCATTATCTTTATCGGTGCTGTCGCAATGGTTATTGTATGTGTGCTTCCAATTGTCTTCTCAGGTGTATTTGGAGCAAACGTATCCTTTACCGGTACATCTTTGATCATCATTGTTGGTGTTGTTATTGAAACTTTGAAACAACTTGAATCCCTGATGTTAGTCCGCAATTATAAAGGATTTTTGGGCAAGTAATGATGAGATAAAAAGGCAATCGACCTGCGGGAATTTATTTTCGTATGGTCGCTTACCTTTTTTGCATTAAAATAAAAAAGGAGAATGGCTATGAAAATTGTTATGCTTGGTGCTCCTGGTGCCGGAAAAGGCACACAGGCGAAAATGATTTCTGAAAAATACAGTATTCCGCATATTTCCACAGGAGATATCTTCCGTGCCAATATCAAAGAAAATACGGAACTGGGCCAGAAGGCGAAAACATATATGGACAAAGGACTTCTTGTACCGGATGAATTGGTGGTAGATCTTGTGGTAGACCGCCTGGCACAGGACGATGCAAAAAAAGGCTATGTACTTGATGGATTTCCACGTACGATCCCACAGGCAGAGGCATTGACGGAAGCATTGGCAAAAATTGGTGAAAAAATGGATTACGCCATCAATGTGGAAGTGCCGGATGCGGACATCATCGACCGTATGTCAGGAAGACGTGCCTGCGTGGCATGTGGCGGAACGTATCATATTAAATACAATCCGACGAAAAAAGAAGGAATTTGTGATGCGTGTGGCGGTGAACTCATTCTTCGTGATGATGACAAGCCGGAAACCGTAAAACAACGCCTGGAAGTATATCATACACAGACGCAGCCGTTGATTGATTACTATACAAAAGAAGGAATCCTGAAAGAGGTTGATGGAACTCAGGATCTGCAGAAAGTATTCGAAGATATCGTGACAATACTTGGCTGATCTGCGAGTATAATAAAGAGTGAATTACATGCGTAGAAAAGAAATGATTACAATAAAGTCAGAAAAGGAAATCCGGCTTATGAGAGAAGCCGGAAAGATTCTGGCAGAAGTTCATAACCGATTAGGCGAGATCATTGAGCCGGGTATTTCTACCTTGGAAATTGACCGGAAAGGGGAAGAATGGATCCGTGGATTCGGATGCATTCCCTCCTTCCTGAATTATGAAGGATACCCCGCTTCAATCTGTGTATCGCTTGATGATGAAGTGGTACACGGGATTCCCAAAGAAAATGTGATTCTTCGGGAAGGAGATATTGTGAGCCTGGACGCAGGCGTCATTTATCAAGGATACCATTCGGATGCCGCGAGAACTCATGCGGTTGGAAAAATTTCTGAACAAGATCAGAAATTGATCGATGTAACAAAGCAGAGTTTTTTTGAAGGAATCCAATATGCAGTTGCCGGCGGACATTTATATGATATTTCGGCAGCGATCCAGAAGTATGTGGAGAAAAACGGATTTTCCATCGTTCGCGATCTGGTAGGACATGGAATCGGGAAACGGCTTCATGAAGAACCGAATATCCCCAACTACAAACCGAGATTTGGACGCGGACCTGTCTTAAAGCCCGGAATGACACTTGCCATTGAACCAATGGTCAATGCCGGAGACTGGCCGGTCTGGTTTTTGGATGATGACTGGACGGTAGTGACGCAGGATGGCGGGAATTCGGCACATTATGAGAACACAATTTATATCCGCCCGGATGGCGAACCAGAAATTTTATCATTGTAAATAGTTGTGCCGGGAAACGGCACGAAAAAGGAGAGTAATGATATGTCAAAAGCAGACGTAATTGAAATTGAAGGAACTGTTGTTGAGAAACTGCCAAATGCGATGTTTCAGGTAGAGCTTGAAAACGGACACAAAGTATTGGCTCATATCAGTGGAAAACTCCGGATGAACTTCATCCGTATTTTACCTGGTGACAAAGTAACTTTGGAATTGTCCCCTTATGATCTGACAAAAGGAAGAATTGTTTGGAGAGATAAATAAAAAAGTGCTTGCATTCCCTTGTGATTTATGTTATAGTTAGAAGTGGATTTTCGTCTGAAGAGGGCTAAGTGCGCTCTGACAGGACTTTCCCTAACCCAAGAAAGTCCGGAAAGATGAAGATTTATAGATACAAACATGTCAAAACATGTGAAAGGAGGTTATTACTGTGAAAGTAAGATCATCAGTAAAACCAATTTGCGAAAAGTGCAAAGTTATCAAAAGAAAGGGTCGTATCAGAGTAATCTGTGAGAACCCAAAACACAAACAAAGACAGGGCTAATAAATATATCTGAGAGACCTGAAGGGGACTTCGGGTTCTTTTCGTGCTTATATAATGTCTTGCTTTCTGTGTTACAGCGGACCCCGCAGGGATCGTAGATTCCACCGTCATTGCGGGAACTGTGATATCGCAACGAAAAGCACTGCCGATATTTCTCCGGTGCTTCTTTGGAAAAAGAAAAGCGGGTTCTTTGTCAGCAGAGTTGTTGTGATTTAAAGCGGCTATAGTGGATTGATGAGATTCACGAAACAAACATTTTTAAAATTTTAATGGAGGTGTAAAGTACACATGGCTCGTATCAGTGGTGTAGATTTACCAAGAGAAAAACGTGTAGAGATAGGTCTTACCTATGTTTATGGTATCGGTCTTGCAAGCTCAAAAAGAATCCTGAGCGAAGCAAACGTAAACCCGGACATTCGTTGTAAAGATTTGACCGACGACGATGTCGCTAAAATTCGTGACGTTATTGACAAGACTCAGGTTGTTGAAGGTGATCTTCGTAGAGAAATCGCTTTGAACATCAAGAGATTACAGGAAATTGGATGCTACAGAGGAATCCGTCATAGAAAAGGACTTCCGGTTCGTGGACAGAAGACAAAGACGAATGCTAGAACTCGTAAAGGTCCAAAACGTACAGTAGCAAATAAGAAGAAATAATATAGGAGGTTTTGTCAATGGCTAAGAAAGTTGCAAAAAAAGTGACAAAAAAGCGTGTTAAAAAGAATATTGACCGCGGACAAGCACATATTCAGTCATCTTTTAATAATACAATCGTAACACTGACCGACATGCAGGGAAATGCAATTTCCTGGGCAAGTGCAGGTGGACTTGGATTCAGAGGATCCAGAAAATCCACACCTTATGCAGCACAGATGGCTGCAGAGACAGCAGCAAAAGCTGCATTGCCTCATGGTTTGAAATCAGTAGAAGTAATGGTTAAGGGACCAGGTTCCGGTAGAGAAGCTGCAATCCGTGCAATTCAGGCTTGCGGAATCGAAGTAACAAGTATCCAGGACGTAACACCGGTTCCTCACAATGGTTGTAGACCACCAAAACGTAGAAGAGTATAGGAGGTATAAAAATGGCTAGAGATATGACGCCTGTTCTGAAAAGATGTAGATCTCTTGACCTCGATCCAATTTATCTTGGAATCGACAAGAAATCAAATAGAAACGCAAGAAGCGGAAGAAAATTAAGCGAATATGGAATGCAGTTGAAAGAAAAACAGAAAGCGAAATTCATCTATGGTGTACTTGAAAAACCTTTCCGTAACTACTACGCAAAGGCTCAGAAATTGAAATATGGTACAACCGGTGAAAACCTGATGATTCTCCTTGAGTTGAGACTTGACAACGTTATGTTCCGTCTTGGCTATGGTAGAACAAGAAAAGAAGCACGTCAGATCGTAGATCATAAGCATGTGCTTGTAAATGGTAAACCAGTTAATATCCCATCTTATCAGTTGAAAGCTGGAGATGTTATTGAAATCAAAGAAAAATTTAAGGGAGCACAGAGATACAAAGACATTCTTGAAGTTACAGGATCTCGTATGGTTCCAGCTTGGTTAGAGGCTGACCATGAAAATCTCAAAGGAACTGTTACACAGATTCCTACAAGAGCTGAGATTGATGTACCTGTCAATGAAGTGCTTATCGTCGAGTTGTACTCCAAGTAATTAAGTAAACCCAAAAGGAGGGTCCTAGAGTGTTTGAATTTGAAAGACCGAGAATTGAAATTGCGGAAATTTCTGAAGATAAGAAATATGGACGTTTTGTAGTAGAACCACTTGAACGAGGATACGGTACAACTTTGGGTAATTCTTTGAGACGAATTATGCTCTCATCGCTGCCAGGTACAGCAGTAAGTCACATTAAAATCGATGGCGTTGTTCATGAATTTAGTGCGATCCCTGGTGTCAAAGAAGACGTTACTGAGATTGTAATGAACATTAAGAGTCTTGCAATTAAGAATCACAGCGATAACCTCAATGAGACAAAAACCATGTACATTGATGCCAATGGCGAGGGTGTTATCACTGCAGCGGACATCAAATGCGATTCTGATCTTGAGATCATCAACAAAGATCAGATTATTGCCACATTGAACGGTGGAGCAGACAGCAAACTTTACATTGAGATGACGGTTGTAAACGGTCGTGGATATGTAAGTTCTGACAAAAATAAGAAAGAAGAGATGGCAATCGACGTAATTCCGATTGACTCTATCTTTACTCCGATCGAGCGTGTAAATATCAACATCGAGAATACTCGTGTTGGTCAGATTACAGATTTTGACAAATTGACATTGGATGTATATACCAATGGTACATTGGATCCGGATGAAGCAGTCAGCCTTGCAGCTAAGGTTATGAGTGAGCATCTGAATACCTTTATCGATCTGTCAGAGAAAGCTCGTATGGCAGAAGTGATCGTAGAGAAAGAGGAAGACGATTCTGTGAAAGTTCTTGAACTCAGCATTGATGAGTTGGAATTGTCTGTTCGTTCTTATAACTGTCTGAAGAGAGCAGGAATTAATACGGTGGAGGAACTCACCAATAAGACAGCCGATGACATGATGAAAGTACGTAACCTGGGACGTAAGTCTTTGGAAGAAGTGCTTGCGAAGTTGAAAGAACTTGGATTGTCATTGCGTGAAAATGTTGATTAATCGAACTTTGTTTTATAAATATTCAAGGAGGACATGAAAATGGCAGGTTATAGAAAGCTTGGAAGAACATCCAGCCAGAGAAAAGCTTTGCTTCGTAACCAGGTGACAAACCTTCTTTATCATGGAAAAATCGTTACCACAGAAGCAAAAGCCAAAGAGATCCGCAGAATTGCTGAGCACATGATCGCGCTTGGTGTTCGCGAAAAAGATAATGTTGAGACTGTTACTGTCAAGGCTAAAGTTGCCCAGAAAGATAAAGATGGTAAGAGAGTAAAGAAAGTAGTAGATGGAAAGAAAGTTACTGTTTTTGATGAAGTAGATAAAGAAATCAAAAAAGAAGCTCCTTCCAGACTTCATGCTAGACGTCAGATGAACAAAATGCTTTATGGCATCACAGAAGTTCCTACCACAACAGCTGGTAAGAGAAAAGGAACTAAGACAGTTGATGTAGCAAGCAAAGTATTTGACGAGATCGCTCCAAAGTATGCTGACCGCAAAGGTGGATACACACGTATCATCAAGATCGGACCACGTAAGGGCGACGCAGCTATGGAAGTTGTTATTGAATTAGTATAAGAACACGTTTATGTGTAAAAAGAGAGCGATATGGTTTTTTACCGTATCGCTCTTTTAAAATAATGCAGGAGGTGCCATTGTGATATCAATACAGGATGTAGTGTATGAATATATACGCAGGGATGATGAAGAGCAGGTGGTAGGCATAGAGCTGGCAGTCGATCATTTATCATTTGAGATAAACAAAGGGGAGTTTATCGCGGTGTTAGGCCACAATGGTTCCGGAAAGTCAACCCTTGCCAAACTGATCAACGCGATCTTAGTACCGGGAGAGGGTTGTATCGAAGTCGATGGAATCGATACGAGAAAACCGGAAATGGTATGGGAAATACGGCAGCGTGCCGGCATGGTATTTCAAAATCCGGACAATCAGATCGTGCATAACATCGTCGAGGAAGATGTGGGATTTGGCCCGGAAAATCTGGGTGTGCCGACGGCTGAAATCTGGGAACGTGTCAACGATTCCCTGAAAAAAGTAGGGATGTATGAACATCGGAAAGAATCTCCGAACAATCTTTCCGGAGGACAAAAACAGCGTGTGGCAATCGC
>DJNB01000198.1:0-16488 GCA_002435545.1 Lachnoclostridium sp. UBA6475 | reverse complement strand
CATTATATGGATGAAGTGACCGAGGCGGATCGTGTACTGGTTATGAATCACGGAAAAGCCGTGATGCAGGGCACGCCAAAACAGGTATTTGCAGAGGCGGAGAAACTGCAGGAATACCATCTTGCCGTGCCGCAGGTTACGGAACTGGCATTGGAACTGAGACGGCAGGGAATGGATGTTCCGACGGATCTGATCACAGTAGATGAATTTGTAAATTGTCTGGCAGAAAAACTTGCCTGACGAGGGAGGACGAAAATGGCTTTATTGTTAAATCATGTCGAACATGTATATGGAAAAGGAACCGCATTTGAAAAAGTAGCCCTCTATGACATCAATTTACAGATCAATGAGGGAGAATTTATCGGTCTGATCGGGCATACAGGTTCCGGTAAATCAACATTGATCCAGCATCTGAACGGACTTTTGAAACCGACCGACGGCGGTGTGTATTACAATGGCGAAGACATCAATGAAAAAGGATTTTCCAAGAAAAAACTGCGTTCAAAAGTCGGGATCGTCTTCCAATATCCGGAGCAGCAGCTCTTTGAGACGACGGTGCAGGAAGATGTAAAATTTGGCCCAAAAAATCTGGGACTGGATAATCTGGAAATTGATCTGCGCTCGTATGAGGCGTTGAAGCAGGTTGGGATCGGCGAAGAGTTGTTAGATGTCTCTCCCTTTGAACTGTCCGGGGGACAAAAACGTCGTGTGGCGATCGCCGGAGTGCTTGCGATGCAGCCGGAGATCCTCATATTGGATGAACCGACCGCAGGACTGGATCCGCAGGGAAAAGACGACATCCTGGATCTGATCGAGAAACTGCACCGGGAACGAAAGATCACGGTGATCGTTGTTTCGCACAGCATGGAAGATATGGGAAAATATGCCGAACGTCTGATCGTTATGGACAGCGGCTGTATCGCGTACGATGGAACGCCGGAGGAAGTATTTTCCCACTATAAAGAATTGGAAAAAATTGGCATTCTTGCTCCGCAGGTGACGTATGTGGTAGAAGGACTGGCAAAAAAAGGAATCCGCCTTCCCCACAATGCCATCAATGTGAAACAGGCGGCAGATGCTATTCTGGCTTACCGAAAAGGGGAGAGATAAATGTTACGAGATATTACGATAGGACAATATTATCCGGTAGAATCAAAGATTCACAGATTGGATCCCCGCATGAAGATCATAGCGGTGATCTTGTATCTGATCTCCTTATTTTTGTTTCAGAATTTTGCCGGATATGTGGTAGTTACGGTATTTCTTGGTGTCGTCATTGCGTTCAGCCATGTACCGCTTGGCTATATTACGAAAGGGCTGAAGCCGATCTTGTTTTTGCTTTTATTTACGGCGTGTTTTCATGTGTTTTTTACGCAGGCAGGCGATGTGCTGTTTCAGTGGAAATTTATATCGATCACAAGCGGCGGTATCAAGCGGGGCGCATTTATGGCACTCCGCCTGACCTATCTTGTCATTGGTTCGTCGCTTCTAACTTACACAACAACACCAAATAAACTGACGGACGCCATTGAGGCGCTTTTGAAACCGTTGGAAAAGATCAAAGTGCCGGTGCATGACATCGCGATGATGATGTCGCTTGCGCTGCGCTTTATCCCAATCCTGCTGGAAGAAGCCAACCGTATTATCCGCGCACAGAGCGCCAAAGGGGCGGATTTTGAAGAGGGAAAACTGATCGAGAGGCTGAAAGGCATGGTTTCGATCCTTGTACCGCTTCTCGTCTCCGCGACGAAGCGTGCGTATGATCTTGCCCTTGCGATGGAGGCAAGGTGCTACCGCGGCGGCGAGGGACGTACGAAAATGAAACCGCCAAAGTACCGGAAGGCAGACGGCTTCGCGATGGGGATTGTGGTACTGTATATCATTATTCTATTGATTGTAAGACATTTTTTGTAAAAGGAGTGGAATCATGCGCGTTCGATTAGTGGTAGCATACGATGGGACAAATTATCATGGATGGCAGATCCAGAATAACGCCATTTCCGTGGAAGAAGTATTGCAAAATGCACTCCGGGAACTTTTGCGCGAGCCGGTAGAACTGATCGGGGCGAGCAGAACTGATGCCGGTGTGCATGCGCAGGGAAATGTGGCAGTATTTGATACGGATACCAGAATCCCGGCAGAAAAGATTGCAATCGCTGTCAATCAGCGGCTGCCGGAAGACATTCGTGTGATGAAATCCGAACAGGTCGAAGAGACGTTTCATCCGCGCTATGCAGTCAGCGAAAAGACGTATGAATATCATATCAGCAATGTGCCGATTCAGCTTCCGACAGAGCGGCTGTATTCGTATTTTGTCTATCTTCCGTTAGATATCGAAAAAATGCAGAAAGCGGCACAGCTTTTTATCGGCGAACACGATTTCGCCGGATTCTGCTCGGCAAAAAGCCAGGTGCAGACGACGGTGCGGACGATTTACCGGTGTGAGGTGGCTAAAACAGGACATCAGATCTGTATCCGCGTCACAGGAAGCGGATTTTTGTATAACATGGTGCGGATCATTGCGGGAACGCTCGTGGAAGTGGGACTTGGCAGACGGGAAATTTCGACGGTGGAAGAGGCGGTAAGCAAGGCAGACCGGGCGCTTGCAGGCCCGACGGCACCACCGGAGGGACTGACATTAATAAAAATAAATTATAAAAATTGAAAAAAAGTGTTGACAAGCACTTTTTTTTATGGTATATTCCTAGTAATCCTAGTAAACACCTAGGTAATAAAGAAAAAGAAAGGAGACAACATCATGAAAAATTATGCAGAGTTCAGAAACTTCAATATGGTAAATGATATGTGTTGCTGTAGTTTTGTATGTATGAGCAGAACTATGGTTTATTTTCATGCGTGTTGTTTGCCGAATGGATAGATGAATTTGAAATAAAAGCGATTTGAATTTCAAAAAAGACATTCCAAATGCAGCAGAGCATGAAGGGATGTCTTTTTTTGTACCCTAAATCAGGTAAATGTCTGCGGGCGAAGGCAATTGCAGCACAAAAACAGAGAGGTGAATGAAAATGAGGAAAGAAAATACAAACTATTTGACAAAGTTAATACATGGCGGAGTAGAGGGAGATATTCATACCGGAGCGGTCAATGTACCAATCTATCAGACGGCGACTTACCGGCAGGAGATTCCGGGAGTGCATAAGGGATATGAGTATTCACGGACAGGAAATCCGACGAGGGAGGCAGTGGAAAGCCTGATTGCCGAATTGGAATCCGGAACTCACGGATTTGCCTTTGCTTCCGGACTTGCCGCAATAACAGCAGTGTTAAGCCTGTTTGAGAAAGGCGATAAACTGATCCTGTCAGACAATGTATACGGTGGAACGTTTCGCCTGTTGAATCAGGTATTTCAAAATTTTGGAATCACATTTGAACTGGTAGATACTTCCGATATCGAAAAGATCCGAAAGGCGGTTGACGAGAATGTAAAAGCTGTTTATATCGAGACGCCGACCAATCCGTTGTTGGGAATTACCGATATTCGGGCGGTTGCAGAACTGGCAAAGGAGTATAACCTTCTCACGATTGTGGATAACACCTTTTATACACCGTATTTGCAGCGGCCACTTGAACTCGGAGCAGACATCGTTCTCCACAGCGCGACAAAATATCTCGGCGGACACAGCGATCTGATCGCCGGACTGGTCGTGGTAAAAGAAGAAAAACTGGCAGAACGGCTTGGATTTTTGCAAAATGCGACAGGTGGCATCCTTGCTCCGTTTGAAGCATTCCTTTTACTTCGCGGAATTAAGACCCTGGGTGTGCGGCTTGACCGCCATGTGGAAAATGCCAAAAAGGTTGCGCAGTATCTTAGCAAACACTCCCAAGTGAAAAAAGTATATTATCCGGGACTGAAATCCCATCCCGGATATGAGATCAATCAAAAACAGGCGAAAAACGGGGGCGCGATGATCTCCTTTGAATTAAACGAGGGACATGATACCAATGCATTTTTCCGGGCGTTAAACGTCATTACCCTGGCAGAGAGTCTCGGTGGTGTAGAATCTCTTGCGTGCCATCCGGCTTCGATGACACATGCAGCGATTCCGAAGGAAATCCGAGATAAAGTAGGAATTACGGAAGGGTTGATCCGGCTGTCGATCGGAATCGAGGATGTGGACGATCTGATAAAAGATCTGGAACAGGCAATTGAGGCGAGCACATTGTGATGCAGAGAACTGCATAGAAAAGAGGCTGTTATGAAATACTATGAATCTATGAAAGATCTGGTCGGAAACACCCCCATGGTGAAGCTCCTGCATGCGGGGGCGGGCCTTGGGTCAGAAATTTTTGCAAAATTAGAATTGTACAATCCATCCGGTAGTGTAAAAGACCGCATTGGAGAGTATATGATACGGGAGGCAGAGCAAAAAGGAACGCTGCGGAAGGGAAGCACGATCATTGAAGCAACCGCAGGAAATACAGGACTCGGAGTTGCCTTTGCCGCATTGAACAAAGGATATCGTATACTTTTTGTGGTTCCGGAAAAATTTTCGGAAGAAAAACAGCAGTTGATGAAAGCATTGGGAGCGGAACTGATTCATACACCCCGTGAAAAAGGGATGCAGGGAGCTGTGGAAAAAGCCGAAGAACTCAGGCGGTATATCAAAGGAGCGGTTTCCCTGGAACAGTTTAAGAATCCGGCCAATCCGCGGGCACATTATGAAACGACCGGACCGGAAATCTTTACACAGATGGAGGGAAAGATCGATTATGTTGTACTCGGAGCGGGAAGCGGCGGTACATTTACCGGGATTTTATCGTATCTGAAAGAAAAAGATCCGAAGATCAAAGGAGTGCTGGCAGATCCAATCGGATCGACGATCGGCGGTGGCGAACATGTAGATTACAATATTGAAGGAATTGGAAATGATTTTGTCGCCGACACGATGAATATGGATCTGGTGGATGAGGTGATAAAAATATCGGACGCACAGGCATTTGCGGCATCCCGGAAACTGGCGGCATCGGAAGGGATTTTTGCAGGAAGTTCCTCTGGAGCAGCATTTGCAGCCGCAGAGAAAATCGCAGAGAGAGAGGAAGGAAAACGTATCGTTGTTGTCTTTCCGGATCGGGGCGACCGGTATTTTAGTGAACATTTATATGGATAAGATCGAGAAAGGAGGAGATTTCATGGCGGCAGAAATTTTTAAACTGGAAAATGTTTCCAAAACATTTCAAACGAAAACGACAAACGTTACCGCAGTGGATAACGTAAGTTTTGACATACACAAGGGAGAAATTTTTGGCATCATCGGAATGAGCGGTGCCGGGAAAAGTACACTGGTACGCACGCTGAATCGCCTGGAGACGATTGACGAAGGAACCATTTCTTTTGAAGGAAACGATCTTGCCGGGGTGTCCGGACAGGAACTTCGGAAGATCCGGCAGTCAATCGGTATGATCTTTCAGGGATTTCATCTTTTGACCCAGAGAAATGTTATTGATAATGTGATGCTGGCGATGAAAATTGCAGGTGTGAAGCGCAGTGAGCGGAGAAAGAGAGCGGAAGAAATGCTCGAGCTGGTTGGGTTAAAGGACAAAGCGAGGGTGTATCCGGCACAGTTAAGCGGAGGACAGAAGCAGAGAGTGGCGATCGCAAGAGCGCTTTCCGTGAATCCGAAAGTGCTTTTGAGCGATGAGGCCACGAGTGCATTGGACCCAAAGATTACCGAAGAGATTCTCCAGCTGCTGAAAAAGATTAACCGGGAAATGGGACTTACGATCGTTATTATTACCCATGAGATGTCGGTTATTGAAAAAATCTGCGACCGGGTAGCCATTATCGATCACGGGAAATTGGCAGAAATAGGAAAGGTATCGGACATATTTACCAATCCACAGACGGACGCAGCAAAACGGCTGGTATTTCCTACAAAGCAGGAATTGAATCCATTTGATATGACCGACCGCCGATGCATTCGTATCGCATTTGACGGGCATTCGGCACAGGAGCCGGTGATCGCGGATCTTGTCGCTCACACCGGAGAAAAAGTCAACATTTTATGCGCCAATACGAAAAGTGTAAATGGCCTTGGTTACGGTCAGATGATCGTAGAGCTGCCGAAAGAAGAAAGGGCAGCAGAGCGCGTTTTACAGTATCTGAAGCAGGCAGGTGTATTTGCTTCGGAGGTAACAAAGGAGGGGGATGCCGTATGACACCGGAACTTTGGAATACGATAGGAAGCGGAGTGTGGGAGACGATCCAGATGACAATTGTGGCAACTATTTTTGCATACATTGCCGGACTTCCGCTGGGAATCCTGCTGGCAGTTACCGCAAAAGGAAGTTTTGCAGAAAATAAATTTATCTATGGAATATTAGGAATAATTGTAAATATTTTCCGCTCGATTCCGTTTTTGATCCTGCTAGTGCTTTTGATTCCACTGACAAGATTTTTGACAGGATCTTCCATCGGGACGACGGCGACCATCGTTCCTTTGACGATCGGAGCAGTGCCGATCGTGGCACGAATGGTAGAGGGATCCTTGCAGGAAGTTCCTCCGGGGATTCTGGAAGCGGCGCAGGCGATGGGGGCTTCCCCGTGGCGGATTATACTATCCTTTTTGCTTCCGGAGGCGACACCGTCCCTCCTTCTGGGAGCGGCGATCAATCTTGCGACCGTTCTCGGATATTCTGCAATGGCAGGATTTGTCGGCGGCGGAGGACTTGGCGCGATCGCCATCCAATACGGGTATTACCGATACCAGACAGACGTTTTGATCATCACGGTTGTAATACTTGTGCTTATTGTACAGGTATTTCAGGAGGCCGGTATCCGGCTTTCCAATATAAAAAGACATTCTTAAACAAAGAAAGGAGAGATTACTATGAGAAACAGATTATTTTCAGTTGTACTGATCACCACATTGCTTGCCGGGGTGCTGACCGGCTGCGGAAATACACAGAGTCAAAGCACATCCGATAACAAGACGACGGATTCGTCACAGGTTACCTTGAAAGTAGGAGCCTCTTTGACACCGCATTCAGAGATCCTGGAACAGGCAAAACCGATTTTGGCGAAACAGGGCGTGAACCTTGAAATTATCAAGATTGAGGATACCGTTACTCCAAATACCGGTTTGGTGGAAAAAAGTCTGGATGCCAATTTCTTCCAACACCAGCCGTATCTCGATGATTTTAATAAAGAAAATAAGACGGATCTGGTGTCCGCGGGTGCCGTTCATTATGAACCATTTGGCATATATGCCGGCAAAGTAAAAGAGTTATCCGCACTTCCGGATGGCGCAACGGTTGCCGTTCCAAACAATGTTACCAATGAGGCGCGTGCCCTGCTGCTTCTGGAACAGGAGGGACTCCTCAAATTAAAAGAGGGCGTAGATATCAAGGCAACCGTAAATGATATTGTGGAAAATAAGAAGAATATCAAGTTTAAGGAAATAGCGCCGGAGCAGCTGGTGCGTGCACTTCCGGATGTTGACGTCGCCGTTATCAATGGAAATTACGCCATTGAGGGTGGGCTTCATGTAAAAGATGCCTTAGCGGTAGAATCGGATCAGTCCGTCGCTGCCAAGACATACGCTAATATTATCGCCGTCCGCAAAGAGGACAAAGACAGCGATGCCATTAAAAAACTGGTGGCCGTGCTTCAGAGCGATGAAATTAAAAAATATATCAATGACACTTACGATGGTGCAGTTGTACCAATTGAGTGATAGACAAACAATCGAAAGGAGAAATGAATTATGGCTAGAGTAAAATTTGCACAGCAGAATGAAGTGACAGGAAAGGCGAAAGAGGCATACGATGCACTCATTTCCCAGGGGAAACTGACCAATATGAAACAGGCTCTTTTGCAGGATTACGCAACGTATGATGCGTTTATGGGATGGTACACATCCTGGGCAAGACTGGTGGAGATCATTGGAGAAAAAGATGCCACCATTTACGCCCATGCGGTGTCCACCACAAACGGATGCCTTTTATGCTCCCTGTTCTTCATCAGCGACCTGAAAGCACTTGGTTTAAAACCGGATGAACTTCAACTTGATGAAAAGGAAGAGGTATTGGTAGAACTTGCCAGTCAGATCGTAAAAGATCCGACATCTGTAGAGGATGAAATCTTTGACCGCTTAAAGAAATATTTCAATGACAGCGAAATCGTTGCGATCGTAGGATTTGCGACGCAGATGATCGCAACCAATAACTTTAATTCGGTATTAAAGATTGATGTAGATGAGCGTCTTCTGCCGATCCAGGGCGAATTTAAGCCGGCGACATGGCGCAAAGACATTAAATAATACAAAAAGATTATAGAAAGGAAGGATCAGAATTATGGTAAATTTTGAATATTGCAATCCGGCAAAAATTGTATTTGGATTGGAATCGGAAAAGGAGATAAAGAGGCTGCTGGAAGAGGAAGGAGCAAGTTCGCTTTTGATGGTCTACAGTGGTGATTTTATCAAAGAACTCGGCATTTACGACACCGTGAAAAATGCCTGCGATTCCTTACATATTTCTTTTTATGAAAATGGATCTGTAGTTCCGAATCCTTCCATTGAACTGGTTCGGCAGCTGGCAGCAGACGCAAAAGAAAAGCAGGTTGATTTTGTGCTGGCAGTTGGCGGAGGAAGTGCGATCGACACGGCGAAAGCCGTGGCACTTTCTGCCGGTTATGAAGGCGATCCCTGGGACTTTTTCGAAAAAGGCATCACACTGGGAAAAGTACTTTCCATCGGCGTAATATCGACACTTCCGGCAAGCGGTTCGGAGACCTCGAATTGTGCGATCCTTTCCAATGGGAAATGGAAATTAGGATTTGAAGACAACCGCATCATTCCAAAATTTGCCATTATGAATCCGGCATTTACAACCGGACTTCCGGCATACCAGACATCGTGCGGCATTGCGGATATCCTGTCGCACCTTCTGGAACGCTACTTCTCGGATGTGAAGCATACGGATGTGACGGATTATCTCATAGAAGGGGCGGTACAGGCACTGCTTGTCAATGCCGGACGACTGCTGGAAAATCCTGGAAATGTGGATGCGCGGGCAGAAATCCAGTGGCTGGCATCCATTGCCCATAATAACCTTTTAGATACCGGGCGTGAGGCAGACTGGGGTTCCCACCGCATCGAACATGAACTCAGCGCCCAGTATAATCTGACACATGGAGAAGGAATGGCGGTCGTGATGACCGCGTGGATCCGTTACATGGCAAAGGTGAAACCGTGGAAACCGGCGCAGCTTGCGACCCGCGTGTTTCATGTCGATGCTCTGAATTACAGCGAGGAAAAACGTGCTGAGATTCTGGCAGAGAAATTACAGAATTTCTTTGAAACATTAAACCTGAAAACAACCCTGCACGATTTAACCATTGACGAAACATATTTTGAAGAAATGGCAGACCGTGCAACGAAAGAAGGCACACAGACGGTAGGACACTATGTCCCGCTTGACAGGAAAAAAATCATTGACATATTAAAGCTGGCATTGTAGATTTTATATAGAAGAAAAACAGTAAGGAGATACCTATGAAATTCAATAAAAACAATGCTTACACAGACTTTGATTATGAAACCGCCGCAGAAATGCCGGATGCACTTCCCCTGAATATCATCAGTGGGGGATGCCATCTGTATGGCTACCTTTTGAAACCCGGCGCACAGTACGAAGGGCCACACCCGGCAGTCGTGATGTTCCACGGATTTCCGGGATATACGACCAACAACGATCTGGAATATGCCCTGATGCGGATGGGCTGTGTGGTGATTCATGTAAACCACCGCGGTGCCTGGGGAAGCGAGGGAAATTATCTCTTTTCCAATCTGGTGGACGACGCTGTCGCCATCACCAAATGGGCGCACAACCCGGCGACCACAGATCAGTACAATATCGATCCGGATGCGATCTTCCTCGTCGGACACAGTATGGGAGGCATGACGGTATTGAATGCTGCCGGCAAACTGGAATTTATCCGCGGCGTTGCGGCCATCGCGCCATACGATCTGCGCGCAGCCTTTCAAAATGGCCTCGAAAAAGAACTGTTTATCATGATCGAGGGCGAGGGCCAGTGTCTGAAAATGACATCGGCGAGTGAAGTCTACGAAAATGCGCACTACCAGAGTGAAGAATATGCTGTCATCAATACTTACGATCATTTGAAAGACCAGAATGTGCTTTTTGTGGCTGCGGAGAAAGATACGGTGGCACCTCCGGATATCATGATCCGGCCGCTTTATAACCGCTTGACAGATCAGCCGGGAGATGGAAAATATTGTTACAAAGGGCTGCAGACCAATCATGGCCTGTGCGGACAGCGTACGATCCTTTCCGGAGTCCTTGGCAGCTGGATTGAGAAATCTCTGTAAAAGAGAGGTAAAGTTTCATTTTCGAAACAAGATTCAGTTGACAAAGTATGATATAAGGAAGTATTATAAGACTATATTGTATCGTACTAAAAGAGGGCGATCAAAAAGAGAAAGGAGTATAGTTTAATGAAAAACTATGTAAAGGCAATTGTAACTTTTATTTTTCTGATGGCTGCGGCAGTGTTTGTACCGTCAACATCAGAGGCTGCACTGAGTGCACCGATGAATCTGAAACAGACAGGAGCGTCGATCAGTTCCGTAGAATTTACCTGGGATACAGTAATTGGAGCAGATGATTACTATACATCCATCAGTAATGACGGAGTATCCAACTGGAGTACGCCGACACGCGTATTCGGAAGTAAGGAAACGATTTCCATGTTAGCAGCAGGAAAGACTTATTATGTGAAAGTATATGCGATTGATAAAGAGGAAAACAAGAGTCCGGAATCGGCTGTACTTGAAGTAGTTACCGCACCGGATCCAAACGGAATTACAAAAGCAGATACACAGGTGACAAATAATTCCATTAAATTCAGCTGGACTCCAGCAGATGGAACTACGTCCTATGATATTACGACGGAAAGCTCCAATAGTGCGCCGATTCTGAATACAGCAGAAACAACGGCCACGATACAAAATCTCCAGCCGGCTACCTGGTATGGTTATTATGTCAGCCCTTGCCGTGTGGCTCCTTCTACCGGTTATAAAGCAGTAGGCGGCAGCGTTTATTTGATCTATGCAAAGACCATGGCAAATCCACCGGTGAAACCATCTTTGTTGAACTTTGGAATAGCTAATGTAAATGCAGCAGGAGGAACTGCGACGTTTGCCGTGCCGAATTTGAGTTCTATGGCAGATGGATATGAATTGGAAGTTCGTAACCTCAAAGGAAAAGTTGTTAAGAAAATAACATCGATGTATTCTTATTCATCCATAACAACGTTTGCTAAGAACACACCATACAAATACCGTGTTCGTCTGTATGTTACGAACGGAACGACAAAATTGTATGGAGCATGGTCCGGATATCGTTATTTCTGGCTCAGCAACGTAACAGGAAAGAAAGTGTATTCTCTCCGTTCCAGTTATGCAAAGATCAAACTTCACTGGGCAAAAGTATCCGGAGCAAAAGGCTACAACATATCGATGTCTTCTGCTAAAGACGGAAAATATAAGAAAGTGAAAACTCTCAGCAAAAAAGCAAAGGGTGTAACACTTACAAAATTTGGCAAAAAGAAAATGAACAAATTTAAAACATATTACATCAAGGTAACTGCGAAGATCAAGGTTGGTAAAAAGATGGTTGCCAACGACGCACAGATTGTAAATTACAACTACTAAGAGATTAAAAAAATTCCAAACGGCTGTATCTGAAAAATGTCAGATGCAGCCATTTTTTTGTTGACAAGCAGACGAAAATGTAATATAATAAGCAAGTGTGACGTGAAAGCATCTGTTCCGGACATTTCAGATGGATTTCATGAGACACCAAAGTTATTTATGCATTATTGTATACAGGAAGCGCACATTTTTGTGCGAGAAGAAATTATATTAGGAGGTTTCCAGGATGAAAAGTTATATGGCAAGTCCATCCGATGTGGAAAGAAAATGGTATGTAGTAGATGCCGAAGGAAAAACCTTGGGACGTCTTGCATCTGAAATTGCAAATGTTTTGAGAGGTAAGAAAAAACCAATCTACACCCCTCATATTGATACAGGTGATTATGTTATCGTTGTAAATGCTGACAAGATCGTTACAACAGGTAAGAAAGACCTTCAGAAGATTTATTATCATCACTCAGAATATGTAGGCGGTATGAAAGAGACTACATTGAAAGAGATGAAAGAGAAGAAGCCAGAGTATGTTATCACTCATGCAGTAAAAGGTATGCTTCCAAAGGGACCTTTGGGAAGACAGATGCTTAAAAAATTGTTTGTATATGCTGGACCAGATCACAAACATGCTGCACAGAAGCCAGAAGTTCTGGACATTTAATTGGTTGAAAGGAGGAAATAACATTGGCTAGTGAAAAATATTACGGAACAGGTAGAAGAAAATCAAGCGTAGCACGCGTATATCTTGTACCAGGAACAGGAAAAGTTACAATTAATAAAAAAGACATGGACGAGTACTTCGGACTTGAAACATTGAAAATTATCGTACGTCAGCCTTTGGAAGCTACCAACATGGCAGATAAATTTGACGTGATCGTAAACGTAAAAGGTGGCGGATTTACAGGTCAGGCTGGTGCCATTCGTCATGGTATCGCAAGAGCATTGAACAAATATGACTTGGATCTCAGACCTACATTGAAGAAAGCCGGATACCTCACGCGTGACCCACGTATGAAAGAGCGTAAGAAATACGGTCTCAAGAAAGCACGTAGAGCACCACAGTTTAGTAAGCGATAAGTTTATACGAATATCAAAGAAATTATTGCACCCCGGAAATGTTGTGTTTTCGGGGTGTTTTGTTCTTTTCAAATTCAGCAATTCAGGAACAGCATATATTGAAAATAAATCTTATAATATAACTACCACATAGACAGGGAAGGTGATGGTTATGGATCGTATATTACAATTTATTGAAGAGCATTTGGAAGAGGAATTGAATGTACAGCAGTTGTGCGAAATTGCAGGATATTCGGAGTCACATTTTATCCGTAAATTTAAGGAGTATACAAATCAAACGGTAATGGCTTATATATGCAGGCGGCGGTTGATTAAGGCGTGTGACGATATTGCTTCAGGGATGCGTCTGATTGATGTGGCTGTGAAATACGGATGGAAATCGCATAGTGCATTTTCCAAATCTTTCCATAGAGAATTTGGATTTTCGCCATCCCTTCTCCGAACAATGAAAATACAACTTGATTGTTTAGGAGGCGGTTATATGGGACAAATCTTTTTAAAGACAACAAAAGTAGGCACGGGAAAAGAAGAATTGTTTGAGATTTTGAAAGAGACAATAGCTGAAAATGGCATTGCAATGGAGGAGAGTACCTTAGAAGATGTTTACCGGACAGCATGTAAAGTGTATGAAGGGAAAAGTAGATACTCCGGGGAAGAATACATCACACATCTGCTAAACGTAGCTATATTGTTGGCAGATATTGGAAGTAATAGCGATGTTATTTTGGCGGGATTGTTTTGTGATAGCAGATCAAAGGGAAATCCTGTGGAACTTGCTGAAAAACTGCCCGCAGATGTGTGGAATATTGTAACGGAAATAGAAGAGAAAAATACAGAAGAAGCCATTCTTATAAGACTTGCGGAAAGGCTGCATAATATGCGCACAATTGATTATATTGATGCGGACAAAAAAGCGCAAAAGGCAAAGGAAACGATTGAGATTTATATGCCATTGGCACGACGGATCAACAGTCAGAAACTGACAGATGAACTTAACGATCTGGCTATGAAATATAGTGTATAGAAAATGGAAGCGGAAATGGGGCATTTTTACTTTGCATATCCTGCGAACTATGATACAATTGTGTATATATGTTTAGGCGGAGGTGTTTACATTGAATATTACACAGATTAAGTTGGAAAATTTCACTGTATTCAGAGATGCAGAGATTAGTTTTGATAAAGGGATCAATATATTTATTGGCGAAAATGGTACAGGAAAGACACATATCTTGAAGGTGTTGTATTCTGCTTGCCAGGCAGCAAATCCTAAAGTGTCATTTTCCAATAAGATTGTTCGGACAATGCTGCCGGATGAGTTTAAGATTTCCAGACTGATTACAAGAAACCGTGGAAATCACAATGCAAAAGTAAAGATCTGTGCAAAGATGGATGAAAACACTTCCACAAAAAATTTAGCAGTGGATTTTAATAATAAAACAAAGAAATGGGATGCGGTAGTAAAAGGTGAGGAAACTTGGGAGAAGGCATTTTGTGAGATTAGCAGTATTTTTATTCCTGCAAAAGAAATATTGTCAAATAGTTATAATCTGACAGCTGCTGTGGAAAAAGACAACGTACGCTTTGATGATACCTATATTGATATCATTAATTCAGCAAAGGTAGATATTTCGGTTGAACGGAATAGTACGGATCGGGATACCAGATTGAAAGCGATCGAAAAGATCATCGATGGCACGGTTTTTTATGACAGCAAGAAAGATGAGTTCTATTTGAAAAAAGGAAATTCAAAACAGGAATTTAACCTGGTTGCTGAAGGAGTTCGTAAGATGGCTTTGTTATGGCAGCTTGTTAAAAATGGAACATTGGAGAAGGGGTCGGTTCTTTTCTGGGACGAGCCGGAGGCAAATATTAATCCGGCATATTTGTCGATCATAGTAGAATTGTTGTATGAATTGCAGAAAAGCGGGGTTCAGATTTTTGTTTCTACACATGATTATATGCTTGCAAAGTATTTTGAAACAAGAAGAAAAGAAAATAATTCGCTTATGTTTCATTCCTTTAGACGTGTGGATGAAATTGTTGAGTATTCATCAGCAGCAAAGTTTGGCGAACTGAAAAATAATCTTATTATTGAATCGTTTGATGCGTTGTTAGATGAAATCTATGATTTGGGGGAATAGTCGATGGATAAAATCTTTACGGAGGAAAATGGATATTACAGTATTGATTGGTCAAATGCAGTATGGGCTACGGACGAAATAAATGCAAAATACCATACGGCGAAATGTTTTCTAAGTGATGTGGATTGGATTATGGAAACAAAAGAAAAACTATTTCTCGTTGAATATAAAAATGCAAAGGTGGAGGGGGCAAAAAATCCGGAAGCATTTAAACCAAAGGATGAGAAAGTGTTGAATAAGGTTGCAAAGAAGTTTTATGATTCTTTACACTATCTTACTCTGCTGGGGAAGGAAAAGCCAAAAGAGTATGTGTACATTTTAGAATATCCGTATGGCGATTCGTCATCAAGAAAGATGGTAAGGAATCGATTAAAGGAAAAATTGCCCTTTGCACTCCAGGAAAATATTGGAAAAGGTAAGAAGCTAATTGAAAAGATAGAGGTTCTTTCGATTGCGGAGTGGAATGCAAATGATCAGTATGGGAAGTTCCCTATTCGTCCCTGTGAATAAGACATATTGATACATATAGAAATCCGAGGTGAAAAAATGTACAAAGCAGTAATTTTCGATTTTGATTATACATTAGGTGATTCTACAAATGGAATTGTATTAAGTATCAACCATGCATTAGAAAAACTTAATCTGAAAACGCAGGATACAAAGACGATTCAGAAGACAATTGGTCTTTCACTGAAAGACACTTTGTTTGAATTGTCGGGGATACAGGACGAAGAAGCAGTACGGAAATTTACTCAGTATTTTAAAGAAAAAGCGGATGAGGTCATGGTGGACAATACCCGGTTTTATGATGGCGCGTTGGAGGGACTGGAAAAACTTGGAAATGAGGAGCGCCTTTTGGGGATTGTTACAACAAAGTATCATTATAGAATTGAGCAGATATTGGCGAAAAATAATGCCATGAATGTTATCGATGTGATAGTAGGCGGCGATGATGTGAAAAAGGAGAAACCGGATCCGGAAGGGCTGCTGGCGGCAATTGAGAAATTGAATGTCAGCAAAGATCGGGTTCTTTATGTGGGAGACAGTATTGTAGATGCAAAAACAGCCCAGAGCGCGGGCGTTGATTTCGTGGCGGTATTAACCGGAACGACGAAACGGGAAGAGTTTTTGGACTATGCACATGTGGCTGTCGAGGAAAGTGTAAGAGAATTATATTCAAAATATTAACCCCATTCCCTCTAATTTCCAGCCCCATTTCCTTGCATATCCGCTCATTTTCCTGTATACTAAAGGAAGAATCGCATGATTCAACGAATAATAAGGAGGAAACACATATGGCAAATTACGCAGATTCATCTACTTATTCAACAGCATCCGGAAGGGACGGGCTGCAGTATGTAGTTTTACAGGTGACATTGAAAGAAAAATTTTTGGGAACCGGTTCGGGAAATCTGTCCGCGCTGGAAGAAGTGTTAAATGAGCAGGCAGCAAAGGGCTATCGTCTGCACACGATCACAACGGCTTCGGCGCAGAGTGGCGGATTTTTGGGTGGCGACCGAATCCAGGCAACCATGGTATTTGAAAAAATTTAATGTAGGTAATTGATAAATTATTTT
>DJNB01000135.1 GCA_002435545.1 Lachnoclostridium sp. UBA6475 | reverse complement strand
TACTAGAGAAAGGAAGGACACAGATATGAGTGAGTTTTCACATCTTGACGAATTGGAGGCAGAAGCAATCTACATCATCCGTGAAGTGGCTGCAGAATGCGAAAAACCGGTAATGCTTTATTCCATCGGAAAAGACAGCTCGGTAATGCTGCATTTGGCAATGAAAGCTTTTTATCCGGAGAAACCGCCGTTCCCATTTTTACATGTCAATACAACATGGAAATTTAAAGAAATGATCGAGTTCCGTGACAAAACGGCAGAAAAACTCGGCATCGATATGATCGAGTACATTAACGAACAAGGGGTAAAAGACGGAATCAATCCATTTGACCACGGTTCTGCTTATACCGATATCATGAAAACACAGGCATTGAAACAGGCCCTCGACAAATACGGATTTACCGCTGCATTTGGTGGTGGACGCCGGGATGAGGAGAAATCAAGAGCCAAAGAGAGAATTTTCTCTTTCCGAAACGAACATCATGCGTGGGATCCGAAAAACCAGCGTCCGGAGATGTGGAAACTGTACAATTCCAAGATCCAGAAACATCAGGAAGTACGAGTATTCCCATTGTCAAACTGGACGGAGACGGATATCTGGCAGTACATTCGCCGCGAAAATATCGAGATCCCATCTCTGTATTTTGCAAAAGTACGTCCGGTTGTTTACCGCGACGGCAACATTATCATGGTAGACGATGACCGTATGAAACTTCGTCCGGGTGAAAAGATCGAGTACAAGAGTGTACGATTCCGTACCTTGGGATGCTATCCACTTACCGGTGGATGCGAGTCCACTGCGACGACACTGGACGAAATTATCGACGAGACACTGAGCGCCGTATCTTCCGAGAGAACGACACGAGTGATCGACAATGAAGCAGCTGGCAGTATGGAACGAAGAAAGAGAGAAGGGTATTTCTAATATGAGCGGATTATTGAAATTTATTACATGCGGAAGCGTGGATGACGGAAAATCAACCTTAATTGGACATATTTTATACGATTCAAAGTTATTGTATACCGACCAGGAAAAAGCACTGGAATTAGACAGTAAAGTCGGAAGCCGCGGCGGCGAGATTGACTACTCACTGCTTCTCGACGGATTGATGGCAGAGCGTGAGCAGGGAATCACGATCGACGTTGCGTACCGTTACTTTACGACAGAAAAACGAAGCTTCATCGTTGCGGACACACCGGGACATGAAGAATATACAAGAAACATGGCAGTAGGAGCTTCCTTTGCCGACCTCGCAGTCATTTTGATCGACGCCAAACAGGGCGTGCTCGTACAGACAAGACGCCACGCAAGAATCTGTGAACTGATGGGAATCAAATATTTTGTATTTGCTGTCAACAAAATGGACCTTGTGGACTACAGTGAAGAGAGATTTCGCGAGATTGAAGCACAGATCAAGGAACTTTCCAAAGAACTCAGTCTTGCCAATGTCAAGATCATACCGGTTTCGGCGACAGAAGGCGACAATGTTACGACAAAATCCGACAATATCAAATGGTATGATGGAGAGGCACTTTTGACATATTTGGAAAATATTGACATTTCCGAAGACAACCACGAAGTTGGTTTCTATATGCCGGTACAGCGTGTATGCCGTCCGGATCACACATTCCGAGGCTTTCAGGGTCAGGTGGAAGATGGTGAGATTCATGTCGGTGATGAACTGACAACCCTGCCAAGCAATGAGACAGCGAAAGTAAAGAGCATTTATGTCGGCGACAAACAGAGCGACAAAGCGGTGAAAGGACAGCCGGTAACGATCCAGCTTGACCGCGAAGTGGACGTATCCAGAGGCTGTGTGCTTTCCGTGGATTCTCAGGTGAAAGTGGCATCGACATTGACAGCGACACTCCTTTGGATGGACGACGATGAACTCATCAGTGGAAAGAACTTCTTCTTTAAACTGGGTACAAAGACCATTCCGGGAGCCGTTACCAAGATTGAATATGCAATCGACGTTAATACCGGCGAGCAGAAACCGGTCGAAACGCTCAGCAAAAACGAGATTGCGGTATGTAAAATCTCACTGGCAGACAAGATTGTTATAGATGAATTTAAGAAACATAAGACAATGGGAGAATTTATTCTCATTGACCGTGTAACCAATATGACATCTGCCTGCGGAGTGGTAGAAAATGTAAATACCGAAGAGCATGGTCTGTATGAAGGACGTGTGGACCGTAAAGTCCGCGCAGCAGTCAAAGGGCAGACAGCGGTTACCGTAGAATTTATCAAATCCGATAAAGTGAACCGTGCCTTTGTGGAAGATGTGGAAAAAGTTCTTCACATCGATGGCAGACATACGTATCTGTATGCACCGTCACAGGGCGAGGACATTTCCCTGGTACTCAAACACCTGCACCGCGCAGGAATCGTTGTCCTGCTTCTCGTTGACAAAAAACAGGCAGACAGCATTACGAATAAAAACGAAAATTATATCACGAATTGGAGTGAAAATGGTACGGAGGTAGAAGAAGTGGCAGCCTTTATCCGTAAACAGTCGGTTTATGGTGGTGCGCCCGTACGCAATGGCAACTACATTTGAAGAGACAAAAATGGAGGGAACGTATGAGATTCAACACAGCACTTTTGCACAGTGGAAAAATGGGAGATGAGGCAACCGGAGCGACGCTCACGCCAATCTACCAATCCAGCGCCTTCTATCAGACGTCTGCAGAACAGCATGAAAAATTGTTTCAAAATAAGGCAAACGGATTTTCTTATACAAGACTGAACAATCCGACGATCACCGCCTTTGAAAACCGGATGACAGCATTGGAGAAAGGACTTTCTTCGATCGCCTGTGCCTCCGGAATGGCAGCGATCTTCAATGCCTTACTGAATATTGTGAATGCCGGAGAGGAAATTCTGGCAAGCACGAGTTTATACGGAGGATCCATCGATGTCTTTCATGATTTTGAGGCATTTGGGATCAAAACCGTATTTGTCGATATTCATGACGAAGAGGCCGTCAAAGCAGCGATCAATGACAAGACAAGAGTGATCTTTGCCGAGACGATCGGAAATCCGAAACTGGATGTCGTAGACATCCGTAAGCTGGCAGAGCTGGCACACGAGAACGGACTTCCGCTGGTGATGGACAACACGGTCGCAACCGCATATCTTGTCCGTCCACTCGAACTTGGTGCCGACATCGTCGTCAATTCGACATCGAAATATGTAAATGGAAACAGCGATGCCATCAGCGGTGTGATCACCGACAGCGGAAACTTCAAATGGGATAAAGAAAAATATCCCGGCATGAAAGAATATGCAAAATTTGGAAAATTTGCATTTACCGCGAAACTCAGAAATGGCTTGTTTCGAAATACCGGTGCCTGTATGGCGCCACAGACAGCATTTTACAATATGCTGGGGCTTGAAACACTCGGACTCCGCATGGAGCGTGCCTGTTTCAATGCCGAAAAGTTAGCAGAGTTTTTGACGCAGTATCCGGACATTAAAGTAAATTATCCGGCACTGCCAGACAGCCCATGGCACGAAACCGCAGAAAAAACTCTTGAAAACGGCTATGGCGCGATCCTCACGATCCGCGTCGGAAGCAAAGAACGTGCTTTCCAGATGATGAATGATCTGAAATTACCAAAAATTGTCTCTAACATTGGAGATACAAAGTCCCTTATCATTCATCCGGAATCGACGCTGAATGCGCACAGCACGGAAAAAGAGAAAGAAGATGCCGGAGTATTTGACGACCTGATCCGGATCAGCGTCGGCATTGAAGATATTCAGGATATCATCGAAGATTTTAAATACGCGATTGAGAAAAAATAAGGAGGAAGTGAATTATGGCAGTAGATTATGCTACACTGAAAAAAGGCGGATTCATGCGCCAGA
>DJNB01000150.1 GCA_002435545.1 Lachnoclostridium sp. UBA6475 | reverse complement strand
CATGATATTTATTCAATCGAGGATTTGGCACAGCTGATCTATGATTTGAAGAATTCAAACCAGGATGCAAGAATTTCCGTGAAATTGGTATCGGAAGCAGGCGTAGGTACTGTCGCCGCCGGTGTAGCGAAAGCAGGAGCCGAAGTTGTGCTGATCTCCGGATACGATGGTGGTACCGGAGCCGCTCCGGGAAGTTCCATCCACAATGCCGGACTTCCTTGGGAACTTGGTTTGGCAGAGACACATCAGACCCTTTTGATGAACGGACTTCGTTCGAAAGTAGTGATCGAGACAGACGGTAAATTGATGACTGGCCGCGATGTCATGGTAGCAGCCCTTCTTGGTGCCGAAGAATTTGGTTTTGCGACAGCACCGCTTGTTACAATGGGATGCGTTATGATGCGTGTATGTAACCTCGATACCTGCCCGGTTGGTGTGGCAACACAGAATCCGGAACTTCGGAAGCGTTTCCGAGGAAAACCGGAATACGTAGAGAACTTCATGAAGTTTATTGCAGAAGAAGTTCGTGAGTTGATGGCAAAATTTGGAGTGCAGACACTGGATGAACTGGTAGGACGTACCGATCTTTTGAAGGTAAGAGATGACCTTGATATGGAACGTGCCGGTAAACTGGATCTGTCCGCGATCATCAACAACCCATTTGTAAAAGAAAAGAAAAACAAATTTAACCGCAAAGACATTTATGATTTCAAATTAAATAAAACCATTGATGAAAAAGTTTTCTTAAAGAAATTTGCAGAGAACTTAAAGAGTGGCGAACCAAAGACCATTCAGGCAAAAGTTACCAATACCGACCGTTCGCTTGGAACGATTCTTGGATCCGAGATCACAAAGCAGCTCGGCGACAATGTCGAAGAAGATACGTTTGTGATCGAGTGTCAGGGAAGCGGTGGACAGAGCTTTGGAGCCTTTATTCCAAAAGGTCTGACATTGCAGCTTGAAGGAGACAGCAACGATTACTTCGGAAAAGGCTTGTCCGGCGGTAAATTGATCGTATTCCCACCTTCTCATGTCCAGTACAAAGCCGAAGACAACATTGTCATCGGAAACGTGGCATTGTATGGTGCGACAAGTGGTACCGCTTACATCAACGGTGTGGCAGGCGAGCGTTTCTGTGTAAGAAACTCCGGTGTTCATGCTGTTGTCGAAGGAGTGGGCGACCACGGATGTGAATATATGACAGGTGGATGCGTGGTTATCCTCGGACCGACCGGTAAAAACTTTGCCGCTGGTATGAGTGGTGGAATCGCTTATGTTTTGGATGAAAACAGTGATCTGTATCTGAAACTGAACAAGACACTGGTTTCCTCCGAAGCAGTTTCCAACAAATATGACGTTATGCAGCTGAAAGATATGATCGAAGCCCATGTGAAAGCAACTGGCTCAGAAAAAGGAAAAGAGATTTTGGAGAACTTCAAAGATTATCTTCCGAAGTTCAAAAAGATCATTCCACATGATTACAAAAACATGATGCAGCAGATCGCGATCATGGAAGAAAAAGGTCTCAGCAACGAGCAGGCATTGATCGAAGCATTTTATGCGACACAGAAGCAAAATGCGTAAAAATAGTTGCAATATCACTTCAAATAATTTATAATAGAAAGGGTTGAGATGAAATGGGTAAACCAACCGGATTTTTAGATTATGCAAGAGTGACAAGTGATGAGACCAGTCCGAAGCAGAGAATCAAGAATTTTAATGAGTTCCATACTCCGCTCTCTCTGGAAGCGCAGCGGATACAGGCAGCCAGATGCNNTTTTAGAATATGAACGTAAAGGAAACAAAGAGATCACACCACTTGAGAGAATAAAGAACTTCAATGAATTTCATGTTCCGATGTCTCACGAGGAGAGAAAGGCACAGGCAGCCAGATGTATGGATTGTGGAGTCCCATTTTGCCAGTCCGGCATGATGATCGGAGGAATGGCTTCGGGATGTCCATTGAACAATATGTGTCCGGAATGGAATGATCTTTTGTATCTGGATAATTACGAAGAAGCATTGGGAAGACTTCTGAAAACAAACAATTTTCCTGAATTTACTTCCCGCGTGTGCCCGGCACCTTGTGAAGCTGCATGTACCTGTGGTTTGAATGACAGTCCGGTCACGATCAAGGAAAATGAAAATGCAATCATTGAATACGGCTATGCCAACGGCTTGATGGAGGCAAAACCTCCGAAAGTGCGGACGGGTAAAAAAGTAGCGATCATTGGCTCCGGTCCTTCGGGACTGGCAGCGGCTGACCAGCTCAACAAACGTGGACACAGTGTTACCGTGTTTGAGCGTTCCGACCGTCCGGGCGGACTTTTGATGTATGGTATTCCAAATATGAAACTGGAAAAAACTGTCATTGAAAGAAAAGTAAACGTGCTGACTCAAGAAGGCGTCGTATTTAAGACCGGTGTGAATGTCGGTGTAGATGTCAAAGCCAAACAGCTGCTGGAGAAATTTGACCGCGTGATCTTGACATGTGGTGCATCCAATCCTCGTGATATCAAAGCACCCGGCAGAGAAGCCAAAGGAATTTATTTTGCAGTAGATTATCTTACCCGTGTTACCAAACATGTATTGAATCCGGAATTTACGGATTTTGTAGATGCCAAAGGGAAAAATGTGCTGGTTATCGGTGGAGGAGATACCGGAAACGATTGTGTCGGATCTTCCATCCGTCAGGGCGCAAAGAGCGTTGTCCAGTTAGAGATGATGCCACAGCCGCCGAAAGAACGTGCAGAGAGCAATCCATGGCCGGAGTGGCCGAAAGTCTTAAAGACCGATTACGGCCAGCAGGAAGCGATCGCTGTGTTTGGAAAAGATCCTCGAATCTATGAGACGACGGTCAAAGAGTTTATCAAAGATGACAAGGGTGTTCTCAAACAGGTAAAATGTGTAAAACTTGCCTGGGAGAAAGACGAGAAGACAGGCCGCATGAAGATGAGTGAGATCGCCGGAAGCGAATATGTACTGGATGTGGATCTGGTATTTATCGCGGCAGGATTCCTTGGAACACAGGATTATATCGCCAAAGATTTTGAACTGAAACTGACGGAGCGTACCAATGTTGCGACGAAGCCGGGACAGTATAAAACAAGCGCTGACCGTGTGTTTGTGGCAGGGGATATGCACCGTGGACAGTCTCTTGTCGTATGGGCAATCCGCGAAGGACGCGAAGTTGCCAAAGCAGTAGATCAGGATTTGATGGGGTATTCAAACCTCGGATAATAGAGAATGCAAATAGGAAATTAGGGGCTGGCACCGAGTACAAGAGATGTCAGTCCCTATCGTGCGAAAAAAGCGCAAAATAATATGCAGAAATGAGGATTACTATGGCAAATTATACAAAGCAGGATATCTACCGATTAGTAGAAGAGGAAGATGTAGAATTTATCAGACTTCAATTTGTAGACAGTTTTGGAGCATTAAAAAATATTGCGATGACGGCGAATCATCTGGATCGGATCTTGGAAAACCGCGTCGTGTTTGATGGAGCTGCCATTCAGGGATATGATACCAAAGATTTGTCAGAGTTTATCCTGGCACCGGATCTTGACACATTTACCATTTTCCCGTGGCGTCCGCAGAGAGGCCGTGTGGCACGATTTATCTGTGACGTGCTGAACCCGGATGGGACACCATATGAGGCAGATCCGAGACGAATTTTAAAAAATGTACTTGAACAAGCAGAAAAAGAGGGATATACTTTTAACGTAGGACCGGAAAACGAATTCTTTTTATTTGATACGGATGAAGATGGGCAGCCGACGACAAATTCCAATGAAAAAGGTGGATTTTTTGACATTGGACCGCTGGATTCCGGGGAAAATGCAAGACGTGACATGGTCCTTTCTTTAGAGGAAATGGGATTTGTCATGGAAAGTTCCTACCACTCCAATGAAGTGGCACAGCATCATATCGATTTTATGTTTGATGAGGGACTTCGTACGGCAGATAACATTATGACATTTAAACTTACGGTCCGCACAGTGGCAAAACGCCATGGACTGCATGCGACCTTTATGCCGAAACCAAAATACGGATTAAAGGGATCGGCGATGAGTTTGAATATGTTTTTATGTAAAGATGGAAAAAATATATTTACCGATACTTCGGCAGAAGATGGACTGAGTAAAGAGGCTTACCATTTTATGGCAGGAATTATTCAGCACATCAAAGGATTGACATTGATCAATAATCCGATCATCAATTCCTACAAGAGACTGGTTCCCGGTTACAATGCACCGGTAGACATTACCTGGTCGCGGACAAACCGCACACCGCTGATTCGGCTGACCAATGTCGGAACGATCGGATCCCGTGTCATCTTACGAAGCCCGGACGGAGCAAGCAATCCGTATCTGGTGCTGGCAGGATGTCTCGCGGCGGGATTGGAGGGAATCCGAAAGGAACTCGAGCCGCCGGTATGTATGGATGATGTATCCGAAGAAGATAAGGTAAAATTTGATATTTTGCCGCGAAATCTGAGAGAGGCAATACGCGCTTTTGAAGAAGATGAATTTTTGCAGCAGGTGATCGGGAAAACACTTTCCCAGATCATTATCAACGAAAAAACAGATGAATGGGAAGAATTTTCACGACAGGTAACTGCCTGGGAAGTGGAAAAATACCTTGACCGTGTCTGAGAAATTGCTTCGTTAAAAAATGTTCGTTGTAAAGACCCAACATTCGATAAGGAGGCAAAAAACCAATGCGGATTATTGTGGCATTTCCCAAATTAGAAGATGCAAAAAATCTGAGAAATGTTTTGATTCGAAACGGATTTGATGATACAATGGCATATAATAATGCAGCTCAGACGATCGGAGCGGCAAATGATTCCGATGGCGGCGTGGTTGTATGCGGCTACAAGCTGCCAGATATGCATTACAGCGAATTGTATGGTTATCTTCCGAGAGAATTTTCGATGCTGCTTGTCGCCAGTCCTTCGAGACTGGAAGATTGTATCAGCTCAGATATTGTTTGTTTGTCCATGCCGATCCACAGCCGTGAATTTGTAAGCACGGTGCAGATGATGACGATGGACATCGCGCGGGAACTGAAACGAAGAAAGAAAACACAGCCCAAGCGCCGTACTGCCGAGGAAGAAAAGATCATCAATAAAGCAAAGGCTCTTTTGATGGAGCGAAATCAGATGACAGAAAATGATGCACACAAATACATTCAAAAACTCAGCATGGACAGTGGAAACAATTTAGTGGAAACTGCCGAGATGATTTTGACTTTTGAATAAAAGAACATGGAGGTAATTATGAAAGCTTATTTAATTCTGGAAGACGGAACCGTGTTTACCGGGGAAAGCATCGGAAGCACAAGAGAAGTTATCAGCGAAATTGTATTTAATACGTCAATGACAGGATATCTGGAAGTACTGACGGATCCGAGTTATGCAGGACAGGCAGTCGTTATGACCTATCCTCTTATTGGTAATTATGGAATCTGCCGCAAGGATATGGAATCCAAGTTGTCCAATGTAGATGGATTTATCGTACGTGAGTTATCTCGTCTGAGCAGCAATTTCCGTAATGAGCAGAGCATTCAGGATTTTCTCGTAGAGCAAAACATCCCTGGTATTCAAGGCATCGATACACGTGCCCTCACGAAAATTCTTCGTGAAAAAGGTACCATGAATGGCATGATTACAACCAATGCCGATTATGATCTTGAAGAAGTAAAGAAAAAATGTAAAGAATATAGTGTTTCCGGTGTCGTTGATAAAGTGACGACAAGAGAAGTTGTTTCTTATAAGCCGGGAGATTTAGATACAGATAGCAACATTCCGGTAGCAAAGAAGGTTGCTATTCTTGACGTTGGAACAAAATTTAACATCGCACGCTGTCTTTTGAAACGCGGCTGCGAGGTGACGATTTATCCGGCAAGAACCAATCCGGAACGGATCTTAAAAGAAAATCCGGATGGCATTATGCTGACAAATGGTCCGGGAGATCCGAAAGAGTGTACAGAGGTTATTGAGAACCTCAAAACACTGTATGCTTCGGATGTTCCAATTTTTGCTATTTGCCTTGGACATCAGCTCATGGCACTTGCCAATGGAGCGGACACAGAGAAAATGAAATACGGACACCGCGGTGCCAATCATCCGGTTAAGGATCTGGAGACAGGAAGAGTTTACATTTCCTCCCAGAACCATGGGTATGTTGTAAAAGAAGATACGATTCCTGCGGATGTGGCAGAAGTTGCTTTCGTCAATGTCAACGATGGCACGGTGGAAGGCCTGCGGTATAAAAATAAAAAGATCTTTACGGTGCAGTTCCATCCGGAAGCTTGTGCCGGACCAAAAGATTCGGAAGTGTTATTTGACCGATTTATGCAGATGATGGAACAGTAGAGGAGGATTTAAACTATGCCAAAAATAGATGGAATTAAAAAAGTACTTGTGATCGGTTCCGGTCCGATCGTAATCGGACAGGCGGCAGAATTTGACTATGCAGGAACACAGGCATGTCGTTCGCTGAAAGAAGAAGGAATGGAAGTAGTATTGATCAACTCCAATCCGGCTACCATCATGACAGATAAAGATATTGCAGATAAGGTTTATATCGAGCCGCTTACGGTAGAAGTGGTGGAAAACCTGATCAAAAAAGAGAGACCGGACAGCGTGCTTCCTACTTTGGGAGGACAGGCTGCATTGAATATTGCGATGGAACTGGAAGAATGCGGATTTTTGAAAGAGCAGAATGTCCGCCTGATCGGTACCACTTCTTTGACAATCAAAAAAGCCGAAGACCGTCTTGAATTCAAGAAGACAATGGAAAAAATTGGAGAACCGATTGCTGCCAGTGAAGTCGTTGAAAATGTAGAAGATGCGGTTGCCTTTACGAATACGATCGGGTATCCTGTCGTTATCCGTCCTGCGTATACGTTAGGAGGAAGCGGCGGTGGAATCGCACACGACGAGCAGGAACTGCGTGATATCTGTTCAAACGGACTTCGTCTTTCCCGTGTGGGTCAGTGTCTGATCGAGCGCTGTATCGCCGGCTGGAAAGAGATCGAGTACGAAGTAATGCGAGACAGCAACGGAAACTGTATTACGGTATGTAATATGGAAAACCTGGATCCGGTTGGTGTACATACCGGAGACAGTATCGTCGTAGCACCGTCGCAGACATTGGCAGATAAAGAGTATCAGATGCTCCGTTCTTCTGCGTTGAACATTATTACAGAATTGAATATTACCGGTGGATGTAACGTGCAGTTTGCCCTGCATCCGGAATCATTTGAATATTGTGTTATCGAGGTAAACCCTCGTGTCAGCCGTTCTTCTGCACTGGCATCGAAAGCGACGGGATATCCGATCGCCAAGGTGGCAGCAAAGATTGCGCTCGGCTACACGTTGGATGAAATTCCAAATGCGATCACCGGAAAGACTTATGCAAGTTTTGAGCCGGCACTGGATTATTGCGTAGTCAAAATCCCACGCCTGCCATTTGATAAATTTATTAAGGCAAAACGTACACTGACAACTCAGATGAAAGCGACCGGAGAGGTTATGAGTATCTGTACGAACTTTGAGGGTGCGTTGATGAAAGCCATCCGTTCTCTGGAGCAGCATTTGGACAGCCTCGACACCGGAAGATATACCGACCGTTCCAAAGAGGAACTGCTGGAGCGTGTACGTATTGTCGATGACCGCCGAATTTATGTTATTGCAGAGCTGATCCGCAAAGGGGCATCGTATGATGAAATCCATGATATTACAAAAATTGACAAATGGTTTATCGATAAAATCGCCATTTTGGTTGAGATGGAACAGCGTCTGAAAAATGAAAAACTTACACCGGAACTTTTGGCGGAAGCAAAGAGAATTGAGTTCCCGGACAATGTGATCGCAAGATATACCGGCATGACCGAAGAAGAAGTTCGTGCAATTCGTCTTGAAAATGGCATCACGGCTTCGTTTAAGATGGTAGATACGTGTGCGGCAGAATTTGCGGCAGCGACACCATATTACTACAGCTGTTTCGGCAGTGAATGTGAAGTGGATGCGACACGTACCAAGAAAAAAGTGCTGGTACTTGGTTCCGGCCCAATCCGTATCGGACAGGGTATCGAATTTGACTTCTGTTCGGTTCACAGTGCATGGTCTCTTGAAAAGAGCGGCTATGAGACAATTATTGTAAATAACAACCCAGAGACCGTAAGTACGGACTTTGACGTGGCAAATAAATTGTATTTTGAACCATTGACACCGGAAGATGTACAGAATATCGTAGATCTTGAAAAACCGGATGGTGCTGTGGTACAGTTTGGTGGCCAGACGGCGATCAAACTGACGGAATCCCTGATGAAGATGGGTGTGCCAATCTTGGGAACAAGCGCCGAAAATGTCGATGCGGCAGAAGACCGTGAATTGTTTGATGAGATTCTGGAGCAGTGTGGAATCCCAAGACCAAAGGGACATACGGTATTCACGGTAGATGAGGCCTTGAAGGCAGCCAATGAACTTGGCTATCCGGTTCTTGTACGTCCATCCTACGTTCTCGGTGGACAGGGCATGCAGATTGCCATCAATGACGATGATATCCGAGAATTTATGACGATCATTAACCGTCATGTACAGGAACATCCGATCCTTGTAGACAAATATCTGATGGGAAAAGAAGTGGAAGTCGATGCGGTCTGTGACGGCGAAGACATTCTGATCCCCGGAATCATGGAGCATATCGAGCGTGCCGGTATCCACTCCGGAGACAGTATCTCGGTATATCCGGCACAGAGCATCAAGCCGGAAGTAATTGATACCTTAGTAGATTATACGAGAAAACTGGCAAGATCCCTTCATGTTATCGGATTGATCAATATCCAGTTTATCGTAATGAATGATGAAGTGTACGTTATCGAAGTAAACCCTCGTTCTTCCCGTACCGTACCTTACATCAGTAAAGTTACCGGCATTCCGATCGTGAAACTGGCATCCCGTGTCATCCTCGGCGAGAAGATCACGGACCTTGGCTATGAGACCGGACTTGCAAAACCATCGGATTATATCGCGATCAAGATGCCGGTATTCTCTTTTGAGAAACTGCGCGGCGCAGAGATCAGCCTCGGACCGGAGATGAAATCAACCGGTGAATGTCTCGGAATCGCAAAGACATTCAATGAAGCGCTTTCCAAAGCGTTTATGGGAGCCGGCATCAATCTTCCACAGCATAAGAAGATGATCCTTACGGTACGAGACCAGGATAAAACGGATGCCATTCCGGTAGCAAAACGGTTTAAAGCACTTGGCTATGAAATTTATGCGACACGAGGAACCCAGAAGGCATTGAAAGAAGCCGGCGTGGATGTCATCGGCGTCAATAAGATCGAGCAGGAATCTCCGACACTGATGGATCTTCTGCTTGGACATGAGATTGACCTTGTCATCGACATTCCAAAACAGGGTGAGCATTCTCACGATGGATTCCTCATCCGCCGTACATCCATCGAAACAGGTGTTACCTGCCTGACTTCTTTGGATACAGCAAATGCACTTCTGACAAGCCTTGAAAATGTTGATAAATCGGAGCTTTCGCTGGTAGATATTGCGACGATTGAAGGAAGAGGAAGAGCATAAAGAAAACCCCCTGCTTTTACAGAATCCCCCCTGCTTTCACATATCGGGACCGCTTGCGCTTAGTGAACACACGTAGCGGTGCATGAGGACAGAAAACGTCCTCTATGCACCGACGGTGTTCAAAATCCCTCATTGTGAAAGCAGGGGGTTTTTATATAATGAAGGGGAGGGGGATAGTATTTGTAGTAGTACGAATTTGGAAATCTGGTAAGGTGTATCTCTGTCCTCCTAATTCTTCTTGGTTATTTAAGTTATCAATTACATCGTCATATGTTTTATCATCTTTACCTTCTGATAAAATTTTCTTGGATTCATTTTGTTGATATTCTTAATATTTCTTTTTGTGTCTTTTAATTTTCCACCAACAAACCCGATAGCTTCTCCCTGCTCATTAAAACGAGTAGTAAGTTCTGGCATAAGCTCAGATAGCTGCTTAATTACAGATTTATACTCATCATATTGAGAAGAAGTAAGAGATACATTTAATCCGGCATCATTAACACCAGAGGATAATTCATCGTATTTTTTGCTTAATTCATCAATTTTGGAAGAATTCTCAGCATATTCAGATTGCATCTTTGATAATGAAGATATCAATGATTCAGAATTTTCTTTTGCTGTTGTCGCAGCTGTACCCACTTCATATATTTTTTCTGCTACTTTAGAAATTACAAATGAAGCTGCGAAACTAAGTAGCATATTACATGCCATTGAGAGAGCTTTCATGCCAAGTTCGGCAGCTTTAGAAGATCTTGTTAATCCATCAAGAGCTATTTTATTTCCATTTGCGGCAGCTACCATATTTTTGGCTTCATCGGAAGCATCTAGCATTGTTCTACAAAATGCTGTTTGACTTCCTGTACCCCTATCAATTTCAGTATTATATGCTTGTATCGCTTTTATGTCTGCATCGGAAAATAATTGTTGTTTTTTGAAAAAATCTCCATTGAATAATTCACCAAATATATTATTTGGTTTTATTGATTTTTCACCAAATTCATTTTTTTGTATTTGAAGTATCGTACTATTATTAATTTACAAGTGCTTAATCTTGCATTTAATTTTAATATATGGTAAAATAATTAATAAATATTAACTTAATTGGAGGTGTTACTATGGGGAAAATTGAATGCCCAAAATGTGGGAAACAAATTGATGATTCTGTCAGAGCATGTCCACATTGTGGATTTAATAAAATATCATCATATTTAGTGCAAATTGAAAAGAATAAGAAAAGTAAGTATATTGATTATACAAGTTTTCATAACAATATACCGATTAACCCCAATAATACTAAAAATTCTCCTAAATGTCCTACATGCGGATCAACCAACATCAAGAAAATTTCTACGATGGAAAGAGCTGTGTCAGTTGGAACATTAGGACTATTTAGCAAGAAGATTAATAAGAGTTTTAAGTGTGGTAATTGTGGATATACTTGGTAATATCTAAAAACATTCCGATATTGACAATCATAACTTAAAACCACATAAATAGGAGGATTTAAATGAATATAACAAATTACTTAGATATGATATGGAATGGAGAAATATCGGAAGATAATATACGTGATTTTGATATTATTCCAGATGGATATAAATATATAACCCCTAAAATACTATCATCAGCAAGTCAAATTGCACATATATCAGAAAAAGTTAAATCATTTAGTTGGAAATTAATGGATCATTCAGAAAATAACGAAACATATTCACTAAAATTTAAATCTCCATTTATTTCATATGATTTACAACTATGTTGGATTACTTTTGAAGTATGTGTAATGTTAAAAAGAAATAAAAGATGTATAGATGAAGTGAAATATTCATTCAATTTATATGATACTTTTACAGAAGAATATAGAATAATACGTAAGTCAATTGGAATTGAACTATATAAAAATATCATGCTTACAAATACAACATCTTATGAGGTTTCAGTAGATATATTGATCAATTCTTGTAATTACTATGACAATAATGATTTTTTAATTCCATGTATTCGTCATTATATATCACAAGAAGATAAATGGATAAAATTAAATGAAAAACAATGCGAAATTCTTTTTCATCCAGATAAAGAACAAATGTCTATTTTTGATGCGAAAAAATATGATGTATGCTCGTCATTAAGATTATATTTAGTTACTTGGATAATAAACCAATTCATACCCAAAAGTAAAACCACTATACTAATTTGTACATCAAAATCCGTTATTCAATATAATGTATATCCAGCTTTTTATGATTTTGATGAAGTTGAACCAGAAGCATTGAATGATGGACTGTGTAATATGGAAAATGTAAAGTATCCTTTAATTAATTATAGCGATAATTTAACTTTCCCATATTGGAATATTTGGGATATTTAATAAAACCTGAATTAATTGATCAGTAACCGCTCCATAGTCCGTA
>DJNB01000134.1:4854-36829 GCA_002435545.1 Lachnoclostridium sp. UBA6475 | reverse complement strand
AGAGCGGTTTGAACAGGTGGGAGGTTTTGATGAATCCCTGCCGGTAGCATATAATGATGTCGATCTGTGCTTTAAACTGATCGAAGCCGGATATTACAATACACAGAGAAATGATGTGCATTTATATCACTATGAGTCACTTAGCCGTGGACAAGATAATATGGATAAAGAAAAATTCAGAAGATTGGTAAGAGAGAGAACGGCATTGTACGATAAGCATCCAACGTGGAAAGATAGGGATCCGTTTTTCCGTTTTTATTATCTTTAATTAAAAGGAGAATGCTATGAAAAATAAACAAAGTCTGCTGCGGATATTGTTTGCAGTGAGTTTATGCGCTGGTTTTTTGATTGTATGGTATCATTTTTTTGGAATGTCTTTTGGCGGTGGAGCAGAAGATACAACCATTCCGATAGAATCCCTTGAATGCAGTGGTTATGATGTAAACGGAGAGGTGTTTACATCCACGAATGAGGATCCGCAGATGCAGGTGACTATTAACGATACGGCGTACCGTTATATTGATATTTATCTGGACGATTTACAAAATAGAAACAACTGTAAACTGCAGGTCTTTTATACCGAAGATGGAACGTACACCGAAGAGAATTCAGTTGTAACAGTCGCAAAGACCGGTGAAAACCGGATACAATTGCCAAAAACTGTTAAATTAAGAGGCGTGCGTATTGATATTGGTACAAGCAGCGGAGTGTCATTTGCGCTTAAACAGGTTGTGTGCAGCAATAAGATTGAGATAACTCCGTCGTTCTGGATCTGCCTGATCCTGTTGGAAGCGGTAATTATTTTTTGCTGGCACGCGTACGCGCGAAAGAAATATACTGCAATTTATGCGTATATTCTTGCGCATAAATGGGAGACCATTATCGTTTGTGCCGCATTCGGAATGTATTTTGTGTGGTCTTTGATCCTGCCATATAATGCAGGACCGGACGAGTATATGCGTTTCCAGATTCCGGAGTATATTTACGCCAATCATGCACTTCCAAGAGGAGATGATCCATGGCTTTGTAATAACGTATGGGGAATTAGTTATGCATTTCAGCCATACCTTGCCTATCTGGTGTCAGTGTTGTTTATGTTTGTGGGAGGAGCATTTGATCTCTCACCATATGCGCTTTTTCACGTTGCCAGAATGTCAAGTGTGATGTTTTCGACAATTACTGTCGTATATTGTATCAAGATCGCCGGGCAGATATTTAACAAAAAGACAGGACGGCTGTTTGTTGTCATGGTTGCTTTTTTTCCTCAGTTTGTATTTATTTCCAGCTATGTAAACAATGACTCGCTTGCAATTATGGCTTCCGCGATGATTGTTTATTATTGGATCCGTGGCTTGAAGACAATATGGGATAAGTCTGCATACATTGGATTAGGAATTGCTCTTGCAGTCTGTGTTGCTTCCTATCGAAACGTCTACGGATACGGGCTTTGCAGTGCAGGGATATTTATTTTCAGTTATGTAAGACAATATAAGAAAACAAAAGACAAGGCGCTGTTTGCAGAGTTGATAAAAAAAGGATCAATTATAGGTGGGATCGTAGTTCTTGTATCCGGGTGGTGGTATGTGAGAAATTATATCATCTACGATGGCGATATTATGGGGAAGTCGTTCTCCAGACTTGCAAAGATAAAATATGCGGCATCACAATATAAACCGGATGTCAAGACAACTCTGGCAAAAAGTGGTGTCTCATTAAAAACGATGTTATTTGATATGGGCTGGATCAAAGGCAGTGCCCGGTCTTTCGTGGCGGGCTTTGGCTATATGGAATTATGGCTGCCGAATTGGTGTTATGTTGTATACTTTTTAGTATTTTGTGGTGGTCTGGCCGGATACGTGATTACCTTCAAAAAGAAGGCAAAGCCGGTTTTTGATAAACTGCTGCATGCGTTTTTGTGGCTCTCAATGGGAATTGTGCTATGCCTTGCCCTATATTATTCCTATTTTATTGATTATCAGCCACAAGGAAGATATCTGCTTCCCATCATGGTGCCATTGATGATGCTGTTTTCTGCAGGAATTTGTAAATTGGAACAGGTTTTACAGGAGAAGGCCGGACATGAAATTGCAGTCATACCGGTTGTTGTTATGATTATCCTTGCCATTTGTGTTGTTTCTTTGGTATATACAATAATTCCATATTATTATTGGAATGGCAGTATGATACCTGAGTCATTTTGGCAATATGGCTGTTATTAAATGATTTTTCGTCCTTTTTTCCAGAAAGAAACAGCATTTGAAGACTTGCGTACATTCTCTTTTTGATATATAATAAAAAGAAGACTGTTGAAAGGGTTTTACTATAATTTACAATAGTAAGAAGAGGAAAAAGATATGATACCATTTAATGTGCCACCTTGCGTGGGAAGTGAAGAAAAATACATAGCAGAGGCAATTGCAAATCATAAATTGTGCGGAGATGGGGCATTTACTAAAAAATGTAACGCAAAATTAGAGGAGATGACAGGCACGTCAAAGGCGCTGCTGACAACTTCTTGTACACACGCTACAGAGATGGCTGCGATCTTGTCGGATATCAAGCCGGGAGATGAAGTCATCATGCCGTCGTATACGTTTGTGTCAACGGCAAATGCGTTTGTACTGCGTGGAGCGACCGTTGTATTTGTGGATATCCGTCCGGATACCATGAATATTGATGAGACGAAGATTGAGGAAGCGATTACGGAAAAAACAAAGGCAATCGTGCCGGTTCACTATGCAGGGGTATCCTGCGAGATGGATACGATCATGGAGATCGCCGGGAAGTATAATTTGAAAGTGATCGAGGATGCAGCTCAGGGAATTATGAGTACTTACAAAGGCAGACCGCTTGGTACGATCGGTGATTATGGCTGCTTTAGTTTCCATGAGACGAAAAATATCAGCATGGGAGAAGGCGGCGCGCTTTTGATCGCAGATCCGGCGAATATTGAAAATGCGGAAATTGTGCGTGAAAAGGGAACCAACAGAAGTAAGTTTTTTCGCGGACAGATAGACAAGTACTCCTGGGTGGAAGCCGGAAGCTCGTATCTTCCAAGCGAGTTGAATGCGGCGTATCTGTGGGGCGAACTGGAAAGTGCCGATAAGATTTATGAAGATCGTATGAATACATGGAATTATTATGATAAGGCATTGAAAGGACTGGAAGAATCTGGAAAAATTGAACGCCCGGTGATTCCGAATGGATGTGTACACAATGCACATATGTATTATATCAAGGCAAAAGATCTGGAGGAACGCACCAGACTTCTTGCGTATCTGAAAGAAAACGGAGTTGCTGCAGTGTTCCATTATATTCCGCTTCACAGTGCGGCAGCAGGTATAAAATATGGTAGATTTTCCGGCGAGGATAAGTATACGACAAAGGAAAGTGAACGGCTGCTTCGACTGCCATTGTATTATGGCATGAAGGAAGAAGATAGAGAAAAAGTAGTAAAATGCATTGAAGCGTTTTATCAGTAAAAGAGAAAGGAATCTCAAATATATGAAGAAAAACGCTTTTTGGAACACGATTTCAGGTATTTTAGATGCTGGTCAGAGTGCCATCATTCTAATTTTTATATCAAGGTTTCTTCCGATAAATGAGGCAGGAGTTTTTTCTATCAGTTATGCTTTGGCAAATATTGTTTTTATGATTGCGCGGTATGGGGTTCGGAATTATCAGGTTACAGACAATAAGGCAGAAGAGAAATTTCGAAATTACCTTTTTTTGCGATTCGTAACAATATTTATTTCGGTATTATTTATCGGAACGTATTTGTTTTTTATGTATATGCGTCATCAATATGATATGCATAAGGTTATAATAGTATTTGTAATGGCATGTTATAAGATGGTAGATGCATTTGAAGATGTATTTTTGGGGCTGTATCAGCAAAAAGGAAGGTTGGATATCGCAGGAAAAGTATTTGCTGCACGTGTTTTTTCGTCAACCATAGTGTTGTGTGGTGCGATAGTGATTACTAAAGATCTTGTGATATCAGTAGTGGCAGCATTCTTATCCGGTGTTTTAATGGAAATAATATTGCTTAGAAAAACCTATCCGTCATTTCATATATCTTCGGAGAAATTGTGTAAAGAAGAATTTTTCTTTTTGTTTAAGCAATGTTTTCCGTTATGCATTGGGGCGGTTTTGGCAGTATATGTGAGTAATCTTCCCAAATATATGATTGACTGGTATTTGAATGAAAAAATTCAGGCTATTTTTGGATATTTAATGATGCCTGCATTTTGCATTACGCTATTGAGCCGGTTTATATTTCAACCGTATATTAAGCAGATTGGAGATCAATGGAATAATAAAGAATTTAGTCAATTAAAGAAGTTTACATTGATATTGACTGGGATTATAAGTGTAATTACATTGACTGTAATTGTAGGTGGTCTGCTGATCGGTCTTCCTATTTTATCATGGTTATACCATACAGATCTGATGGGATATTCTATGGAATTATTTTATCTGTTTTTAGGAACAGGATTATATACGATATCATGTTTTTTTGTTGTCATCTTAACGGCAATGAGAAAGCAGAATTTGATAGCGGCGGGATATATCGCAGCATCTATAACAGCTTTTTTTATTAGCCCATATCTTGCAGCAAAATATGGTATGCGTGGAGCTTGTGGACTTTATATTATAATAAACTTGTTTCTTTCTTTATTATTTTTTATTCCATTGTGGAAAAATTTATGCGGAACAGAAGCAAAGAAAGAAGGGATGAACCTATGAAGAAAATTATGATTTTAGGAGCGGGTGTGTATCAATTTCCGCTGGTTCAAAAAGCGGCTGAAATGTGCGAGGTTATTCTTGTTGCGCCACAGATCAGCCGGGAATTTGAAAAATATGCAAAAAAATGTTATTATACAGATCTTCGTGAAAAAGAAGAGATTTTAGAGATTGCAAGAAAAGAGAAAATAAATGGGATCATTACGGATCAGACAGATATTCCGGTTCGTACATGAGCCTATGTTGCAAGTGAGATGGGTCTGCCCGGAAATCCGTATGACATAGCATGTTTGTTTACAGACAAAGGATTAATGAGAAAGAAAATGGAAGAAATTGGAATAAATGTTCTTCCTAACAGCCAGGTTGTTTCAGAGGAACAGGCAGTTCAATTCTATGAAGCGCAGGGCGGAGATGGAAATGAATTTATTATAAAGCCAGCAGATAATCAAGGAAGCAGAGGCGTCTTTAAAGTTTATTCTGCAAACGATATTAGAAAATATTTTTGTGAAAGTGTGAAACATTCGCCTACAAATACTGTTGTAATTGAAAAATATGCAACGGGACAGGAATTTGTGGTTGAGGGAATTTCTTTAAATGGAAAGTACAAACCGCTTATTATTGGTGATACTCATTATTTTGATAAGGATACAACATTTGCGGCACGGGAACGTATTTTTCCATCAAGAGAAAAGGAAGAATTGATAAAACGCGTTTTGGAGTTAAATGAAAAAATTATTACGGGTTTTGGGCTGGTTCAAGGAATATCACATAGTGAATATGTGATGGAAGGAAATGACATTTATTTGATCGAAACTGCAGCTCGTGGTGGTGGAGTATTTATTTCAAGTGATCTGATATCTCTTCAAACTGGATTGTGTACAGAAGAATTTCTGATTCGCATCGCGTTAGGAGAACAGAAAGAGCTGCCTGATTTAAAACCAATGAATCAGGTGTGCGGATATATTGCTTTCTTTTTGCCGGAAGGAGAAGTGATTTCAATTGACGGAGTTGAGGAGGTATGTCAGCTGCCATATGTTCACCGTAATATTTTATATTCTATTAAACGGGGAATGAAGATAGGAACTGCAACAGATAAAACTTCCCGGTTTTCTATTATTGTCTCTGGGAAAAATTGGAAAGAATGGGGAGATAACGTTAAGCATGTACAGGAATTATTAAGGATACAAGTTCAAAAAGATGGAGAAATAAAGAATCCAATTTGGTAATAAAAAAGAGATTGTTTGTGAAAATGATGGACAAACAATCTCTTTTACCTTTTATTTATCGTCGGTGGATGGATTGTTAACAACATCCCTAATGACAAATTGCGGTGTTTGGTTGATGCACAGATAGATGCGCCCCAGGTATTCGCCAATTAATCCAAGAACAATCAATACGATACCAAACATAAACAACAGAATGGCGATAGTTGAACTCCATCCGGTAAGAAAATCGTGTCCCAGCATTTTTCGGATGATAATTATAAGCCCGGTGATAAAACCGATACAAGCTGACAATGCTCCTAATAAAGTTGCCAGCCGGAGTGGCTTGATGGAAAATGCAGTAAAACCATTCATCCATAGCGAGAATAGCTTTTTGAAAGAATATCCGCTTGTTCCATTTAAACGGGCCTTTTGAATAGCATCTACGGTTCCGATATTATGTGTGGTACGTAGAATTAATCCGGTAACATAAGGATAAGGCTGTTCGTATTTAAGCATTTCTTGAATAACAAATCGGCGGGCTACAAAAAAAATCGTCACTTGTACTCCGTCTGGAGCAGGAAGCATCCATTTACGCATAAGACCAGCAATGCCTGAGAAAATGCGTCGTGTAAAGGAAGGTTGTGCCCGATGTGTGAACCGGGGTGAGACAACATCTAGATTTTCCGATTTTAATTTCTGCAACATTTCCGGTAGAATTTCAATCTGTGTTTGTCCGTCATCTTCACAGGTGGCTACAAATTCACCACTTGCGTAGTGAAATCCGGCCATGATAGCGCCATGTTGTCCGCAGTTGCGTGCAAGATCAATGGCAATGATATCGGGTCTGCTTTCGGCCAGTTCTTTTAAAACGTCATAGGTGTTGTCAGGAGAATGATCGTTGACTAATATAATTTCGTATGTAATTGTCATATCTGCTAATGCAGCATCAATATCGTGGATGACAGAATGAATATTCTGTGTAGAGCAATAGCAGGGGATAACAATGGATAAATCTTTTTTCATCACATAGGGTTCCTTTCGTTTTAGAGGTAGTCGGTACTTATTTTGTCAGGGAGAATGGTGCTTTTAGCTGGTACAACGACTTTGTCAACTGGGATATCCTTGAAAGCATATGCCTGCGCGCCCAGCAAAACCGCTTCATTCAATGTGGTGTGGTCTTTTACAATGGAACCCACACCAAGGAAGCAGCGATCATGAATCTGAGTATGTCCTGCCAGCATTGAGTTTATTGAAATGGTACAATAGTCATGTATGATCGAGTCATGACCTATCTTTGCACCTACAAAAAACAGGTTGGCATTTCCAATCTGACATCCCATCTGAATATACACGCCCTCCAGAATATTATTTCCTTCCCCAAGAATTACGTCTTCTGCGATAAAAGCCGTGGGATGAATATAATTTTCAAAAGTATAACCTGATTTTTTGCAAAACAGGTATTTTTCTTTTTTAATCTGCGCCATTTGGGAATATCCGATTCCCATAATAAGGGTAAAAGAGGAAGGGGGATATTTTGATGTTAACTCATCAAAAGAAATTACTTCAATACCATCTAATGTTGTGCTATTAATATAATTTTTATCTGCTACATAGGCATGTACTTTTCCAAAATGAGTAAGTTCCACATACTTTTTCATCATTTGAGAATAGGAGCCGTTGCCTATTATTACAACATTCTTCATTACTATAATCCGCCTTTCCGTGTTGCATGCTTCTATCCCCGGTAAGCGAAACTGCAACGTAGTATCTTTTTTCAAACTTCTTCTTAATTACACATGATATCTTTAGTTTAACTTTTCTTCCACCTCTTGTCAAGACTAGGTTTTATATGTTACAATACTATATTGTAAATAGTTTATTTGGTTCTTGAAGAGGAAATCGCAGATTTGAACTTTGATAACTATAAACTCAAGGGAGGACTCACATTATGAAAGGAATTATTCTTGCCGGAGGTTCCGGCACAAGATTGTATCCATTAACAAAAGTAACATCCAAGCAGCTGCTTCCGGTATATGATAAGCCGATGATATATTATCCGCTTTCCACGCTTATGTTAGCGGGCATCCGGGATATATTGATTATTTCCACACCGGCGGATCTGCCGAATTTTGAAAAACTTCTCGGCGACGGTTCGAGTTTTGGAATCCATCTGCATTATAAAGTTCAGCCAAGTCCGGATGGTCTTGCACAGGCTTTTCTGCTCGGTGAAGAATTTATTGATGGAGATGCCTGCGCGATGGTTCTTGGCGACAATATTTTTTACGGCAGCGGCCTCAAAAAGCATTTGCAGATGGCAGCGGACAAACCGGGGCGTGCAACCGTATTTGGTTATTACGTAGATGATCCGCAGAGATTTGGCATTGTGGAATTTGACGAAAATGGCAAGGCGATTTCAATCGAGGAAAAGCCGGAGCATCCAAAGTCAAATTATTGTGTGACAGGTTTGTATTTTTATGACAACCGCGTGGTGGATTTTGCCAAAAAGGTAAAACCATCGGCACGCGGTGAATTGGAAATTACAGATCTGAACCGGATGTATCTGGAGGAAGGAAGTCTGGATGTCGTAACGCTGGGAAGAGGCTATGCATGGCTGGATACAGGTACAATGGACGCACTTGCAGATGCCAGCGAATTTGTCCGTGTGATTGAAAACCGTCAGGGAATCATGCTCTCCGCGGTAGAAGAGATCGCTTACCACAATGGATGGATTGACAAAGAGACATTGATTGAATCCGCGAAGATGTATGGAAAATCAAATTATGGAAAACATCTGCGCCAGGTGGCAGATGGAAAAATTTTATACTGATGAATAAAGTAAAATATATGGGGCTGCACACAAAGTATTTCGTGTGACAGCCCCATTATGATTTCCTAGCCAATTAATACTTGTTTTCCGTGAAAGGCAAAACCGTAATGCCGAATCTGTTTTTCTTTGATTCCGCGGGTCAGAAGCTCTGCGTCATAATTTTTACTATCAATCTGTTTTAAAGCAGACTGCACAGTATCCTGCAGAGACGATTCATCATCGGGTTCGTGTACTTTGAATTCCAAGATCATCGCATCTTTTTCTTTGTCAAACGGAATGAGCATTACATCATAACGTCCGTAACCACTTTCGCGATTGGATTTTATCTCATATTGATCACGCAGATCCACCAGAAGACCTAATACAAAACCATGGTAAAATCGTTCCGGCTGGCTTTTTGGCGAACTTTTTTTCCCGGTATCAAAACTGCTGAAAGTTGCCAGAGCTACGTCGTTCATATAGATATTCATTTCTTTTAGATTTCCATGCAGTAAGGCTTTGACAAAATCATTATAATTGGTTTCTGAGGATTGAAACCAGCCTCGTATCATGGACTGAAACATACTGGTTGTTTCCAGATTTGTAATCTGAAGAGTGTACCAGGGATCCAGAGTGATTCCGCGGTATTCTATATTTTCTACTTTAAGATATCCACTGGCAACCAATAGACTCCAGATGGCATTTTCTTCTTGGTCAAGCTGATTAAATATAATCTGTTCATCAAAATTAACGGTAATGCCTTTTTGGTTTATCAAGTCCTCTATATTTTCTTTTAAATTACCGGAAGCACGTCGAATCAGTTTGCTGACTAATCCATTGGAACTGGTGGAAGCCCAATAGGGATGCAGTTTTTTCTCTTTCAGATAATTGGTAATGGACCAAGGGTTATAGATGTCACGATGACTGCCAAAAGTAAAGCCGTCATACCATTTTTTTACAATTTGTTTTTTGTCACTCATATGGTACTGATCCAAGGAATGAAATACCTCTTCTTCTGTAAATCCAAAACAATCGGCATACAGATCTGATGTCGTTGTTACGACGCGCAGATTGTTGAGATCAGAAAAGATACTTTCTTTTGAAATCCTTGTAATACCTGTCATGACAGCACGCTCAAGATAAGGATTTGTTTTAAAGGTGGCGTTGAAGAAACTGCGTAAAAAGGCAGTAAATGAATCCCAGTATCCATTGATCCATGCTTCCTGCATCGGGGTGTCATATTCATCCAGAAGAAGAATGACATTCTTTTGGTAATATTGGGAGAGGTATCTGCACATATTGTTAACTGCAATGACAGCTTCTGCATCACAGATTGACACGGTAAGTGCATCAAAGGCTTTCTTTTCATTTTCGCTGAGCAAATCTGTCTCTAATAAGAATCTGTTTTCTGTATAGAGTTTGACAATTTGCTGCTTGATCTGCATCTTGGCATCCATGAGATTGTCTGCCTTTACGGCGGCAAAACTGAGAAATATAACCGGATATTTTCCCTGCAGCTCTCTGTATTTTTTATCTTTCCAGATAGTAAGCCCTTCAAATAAGTTTTTGTGCTCTGCGTATTGAATGGAAAAAAAGCATTCCAGCATACTCATATTCAATGTTTTACCAAAACGGCGCGGACGGGTGATTAGAGTAATATCATCTCCATTTTCCCACCATTCACGGATAAAATTTGATTTATCCACAAAAAAATAGTCATTTTCGCGTAACGATGCAAAATTCTGTTTTCCAATGCTTATTGTCTTTTCCATGCATTCACCTGCTTTCCCCTTGTGTCTTTTCTACTATTATACTGTTTTTGCGAGTAAGATGCAAGGCATATAAATTTCTTAAAAGCCACTTGCACATTTTAGTAAACTATGTTACACTGATGGCAAGCAGAGAATCTATCATTATAAAGATATCTATTTTCTTATAAAATGAAAAGAGCTAAACTGCTAACATTCCCATAAAAGACAGAATGAGACGCAGGGAGGCGATTTTCAACCGCCTCCCGGAAATGGAGGGTGTATGGTAAGAAAAGGTATGATTACCGATCAGAAATGGTTGGAAAAAATCAAAATTTTGAATGATGTTGTTTTTTGTACTGTTTTTTTGAATGAGGAAGATTGTAAGGAACTGTTACAGCGTATTCTATCAATACGTATTGTCAGTCTTAGAGTAGTGCTAAATCAGAAAACGTTTAAAAACAATATTTTTCAAAAAGGGTCCAGATTGGATATTTATGCGGAAGATGATAAGGGAAACATGTATGACATTGAGATGCAATGAAGATCCTTCTATCTGCTTAGATGAAAAGAGAAAGACAGTTTTTGTCAATTTGCATGGAAAAAGGGATGGATTAACTGAAAAACTATGTAATCTTTTGGACTATCTGGAGACTTCGATACCTACCGATGAGTTTACACAGGGACTTGAAAGAAAAGTCGAAGAAGTGAAGCGCAATGACGAATGGAGGGAAACTTCGTGACAATAGAGCAGAAAATCGAACTTGAGTCAAGAGTGGCAAGAGAACGTGGCAGAGAAGTTGGTCTTGCTGAAGGTAGAGCTGAAGGCAGAGCTGAAGGCAGAGCTGAAGGCAGAGCTGAAGGTGAGGAAGCGAAACTTTTGTCACTTATTTCCAAAAAAATTGCAAAAGGAAAATCTGTTGCACAGATTGCGGATGAATGTGAAGAGACAGAAGATTATGTTCGTGAATTGATAAAAAGATTGTAAGTGTTGTAAGATGGGAATGTTTGGCTGCTGGAGATCTCCGGCAGCCTTTTAATAAATAACAGAAAAGTGAGATGACAAACAATGTTGAAAGCGGCAGTATCTGCTCTGATTCTTATCATGGCAGTTATTCTGTACACAGTGTACCTTTTTTTGAAAAAAAATTTTAATGGATTGTCCTGGGAGGAGATTGTCTTTCATCTGAAAGTTCCGATGAAGGGGACGAGTAATGAGATGATCCTGGATTATTTCCGGACATATGGAATTGCGATGGGAACAGGAGTTTGTTTTGCTGTTGTAATAAGTGTAGTGAGTTATCAAATGTTTTCCGCTGCGGCGCGGAGTATTTTGCTTGTGGCTTCCTTTGTGCTGTTGATTGCGGCGGTTTACCGGATTTTGGCATCTTTTGATACATTTGGCTGCCTTATGGCGCAGCGCAGCGAATCCGGCTTTATAGAAAAGGAAGCGGTACAGATTACACCGCAGATGCTTCATTTCCCTGAAAAGAAGAGAAATCTGATCTATATTTTTCTGGAATCGATGGAGAGTACATTTTCTTCCAAAGAAGAAGGCGGGGCGATGGAAAAGGACCGGATTCCGGAGTTGACGGCACTGGCAAAAGAGGGGATTAATTTTTCGAGTGACGATAAATTGGGCGGTGCCGCACCGTCACGAGGGGCTTCGTGGACAACAGGAGCCATGGTATCCCAGACTTGTGGGTATCCGCTGATGATCTCATTGGGAGGAAAAAATTACAAAAATGACAAAAATGCTTTTATGCCGGGGGCGGTGTCGATCGGAGATGTGCTGAAAAAAGAAGGATATGCACAGGAGATTCTGGTAGGATCCGACTTGACATTTGGCGGGCGAAAGATGTATTTTGACCAGCATGGAGAATATCAGGTCTATGATTATCCGTACGCAAAAGAGAATGGAATCATTCCAAAAGATTATTATAAATGGTGGGGATTTGAAGACAAAAAATTGTTTGCTTATGCCAAGGAGGAGATTACCGGACTTGCTAAAAAAGACAAACCGTTCAATTTTACGATGCTTACGGTAGACACGCATCATATCGGGGGCTATGCGTGTGAAGATTGCGGGCACGCGTTTGCGGATCAATACGATAACGTCCTTTCCTGTTCTTCCAAGAGAGTAAAAGAGTTTGTAGACTGGCTGAAGGAACAGGATTTTTATAAGGATACGACGATCGTGATCAGCGGGGATCATTGTACGATGGACAACAATTATATACGTGCACAGTACGATGGCAGTGTGCCGCGGAAAATATATTCCTGTATCCTCAATTCAGCAGTGGAACCGGTTCGCGAAAAGAATCGCTGCTATTATTCGATGGATCTGTATCCGACCACGCTGGCTGCGATGGGCGTACAGATTGAGGGAGAGCGGATCGGACTTGGCACAAATTTATTTTCGGAAAGAAAGACGATACTGGAAAAATATGGGGATGAAAAGGTGCAGCGTGAACTGGCAAAGGGATCGGCTTTTTATCGTGAGAAAATTTTGGGAGAGAAAAAGAAATGATCATTGTATTTGCAGCATGTCTGTTGTTTTTTATCTTGTCCGGTCTGGGAATCGGTACGAGGGGCAAATGGGCATTTAGCAGGCAGCTTTTGGGAAAAACCGGATATTGTTCGCGTGAGATGACGGCATCTGTCAATGGATACTTTTTGACAACGGTTTTTATGACCCATCTGATCCAATATATGTCGAGTGATATCTATGGTCCGCTTGATTTTATGTATACGTCTGTAAACCGGGCGCTGGGACAGCTGATTGTGGCGATGTTTTTGTTTTATTCCGGGTTTGGTGTCATGGAATCCATTTTGCACAAAGAACGGTATATCATTTCCTTTCCCAAACACCGAATTCTTCCATTTTTTGTAAATTTTGAGATTGCGGCATGCATTTATCTTGTGGTTAGTTGTGTGACAGGGCAGACGCCGACATTCCGGTATGCGGTAAAAGGGTTTCTTGCCTGGGAAAGCCTCGGAAACAGCAACTGGTATGTATTTGCCATATTGTATCTGTATGTTGTAACGTATGTGGTTTTTCGCGTGAGAGAAACGAAAATTTTCCGTAAAATTCCAATGTTTGCTGCGGTTTGCGGTATTGTTTTTTTCAGCGGAATATATATCCTGTGGATGAGATATGAGGAAAAGGGCGGCTGGTGGTACGATACGATCTTATGTTACAGTGCCGGTATGTTTTTTGCCCTGTTCCGCAGTTCTTTTGAAATGTGGCTTTCAAGTAAACGGTCACATTTGAGATATCTGCTTTGTCTGATTGGTACGGCAGTGTTTTTTTCAATATTTTATGCCATGCGGACAGACCATAAGCTGTATTTTGAGATCATCAGCGTATCTTTTGCGATGCTGGTGGTATTATTATCCATGCGCTTTCGGGCTTACAACCGTGTCTATACATACATTGGACAGAACCTGTTTTCGTTTTACATTTATCAGAGAATTCCAATGATTTTTTTGAAAGATTCACTCGGAACAGTGAATCCGGTACTTTATCTTTTGGTGTGTGCAGTCTTGACGGCGGCAATTAGTTTTGTTATGATACGTTTTTATCGCCGGTTAAAAAAATATTTGCCATAAATCATGTATATTCATCGAGATTCAGGAAAAAATATAGGTAGCATAGGAAATGCAAATCTAGAATCGAGGTGAAGATGATGAAGAAAGAAAAAGGTTTTTATATATCACTTCTGAGTGGAATCATATGTATCGCAGTGATTGGCGCAATCTGTATGAATATGTTTGGAAAATCGGAAGATACAGAAGAAAATGTACCAATCGCGGAAGAGACGGAACTGGTTGTGCCAACACCGGCTGCTGCGACGGAGGAACCTCAGAAAACGGAAGAAAAGAATGCGACAGAGGCTTCCTCGAAACATGTTAAGTCAGAAGTGAAAGAAGAAAAACCAAAGAAAAAAGAGACAATGGGGAAAGTCAGTGCGGAAGACAAACTTCATTTTGATCAGGAAACCGGACTTTTGTGGCCGGTGGAGGGCGATATATTGATCGAATACAGTGCAGACAAAGTCGTTTTTTTCCCAACGTTGTCTCAGTATAAGACAAATCCTGCCATGATCATCGCAAGTGAAGTGGGAGAGAGTGTGAAAGCAAGTGCTGCCGGCGTGGTAAAATCCATTGAAAAAAATGAGGAAACAGGAACTACGGTGACGATGTCGATCGGAGATGGATTCAAAGTGGTCTACGGTCAGTTAAAAGATGTGACGGTATCTAAGGGAGATGCGGTTTCGGAAGGCCAGGTGATTGGAAAGATTGCCAAACCGACGAAGTATTATTCGGTGGAAGGAGCCAACTTGTATTATCAGGTAAAACAGAAAAATGAAACGGTAAATCCGCTCGTCTTTTTGAGATAAACGAATCCCCAGGATTGTATGGATCCTGGGGAATTTCTATTTTCTATTCTTGATTTCGTTGACAACATCCATTACATCGGAGGAAGTTTCTTCTTTGGCAGCAGTAGTCTGATCGGAAGAAATTCCTTCTGTCGAATCCTTTTTCAATATGGTTTTTACGGTCATCAGGATCAATTTGATATCCAGCCATACGGAATAATTTTCGATGTAAAACAAGTCTAACTTCAGTTTGTCATAGGGAACGGTATTATATTTCCCGTATATCTGTGCAAATCCGGTAAGGCCGGCTTTTACACGAAGCCGGAAAGCAAATTCCGGAATATTTTCCATGTATTCTTCCATGATTTCCGGACGTTCCGGGCGAGGTCCGACAAAAGACATATCGCCCTTGATAATATTTAATAATTGAGGCAGTTCGTCTATCCGCGTCGAACGGATAAAGCGTCCGACGGGTGTAATGCGTGAATCATTTGCTTTGGCAAGCTGGGCGCCTCCGACCTTCTCTGCATCGACGATCATACTGCGGAATTTGATGATTTCAAAAGGTTTTCCATCTTTCGTGCAGCGGATCTGTTTGTAAAAAACCGGCCCTCTGTCATAAAGTTTTATGGCCGCAGCGGTTATGAGCATAAACGGCGAGGCAATGATCAGCATCGGAACCGCAATCAAAAGATCCAAAAAGCGCTTGGCAAATGCCTGGTCAAAACTGAGCGAATATCCTTTCGTGAGAAGAAATGGCGTGTCAAAGATGTGGATACGGTCACTTCCCATCAGGATGATATCCGAGATCTTAGGGATCACGTACGCTCGTATGCCATTGGCATAGCAGAATTTCAGCACATCATTTCGCTCTTTGGCGCTGATGTCGCCGATGATCACAGCTTCGTAATCTTTCACTTTTTCGGCAATTTTATCCATTCCGGCGCTGACGTGAATGGCATCGGAAATCGCGTATTTGTCGCGGCGTTCTTCGACTTTGTATACAAGGTCGCTGGCAGGGCGCTCTCCGTAGATTAAGAGAATCTTCCACGATTTAAAAATGTGTCCGTAAAGCGAACTTGCGCCAAAGTACCAAAGTGTCGTAATGACAAAATCTCCCAGTGTCATAGCAAGAACCGGCAGTACATTGATGAACCGGAACGCCAGCAGAGATATGATAATATAGGTTACCAGATTACTGATAAATATGGATAAAAATTGTGACAGGATCACTTCAATGCGGCGCAGCTGGCCGAGTTTGGTTGCTCCATACATACGCCCGAAAAAGATGAGAAACAGAGCATACAGTCCAATCACAACGTAGTTACCGCGGCGGTAAAATTGATAGCTGTACATGGTTCCGGCAAAAAAGTGATACCAGAACCATGAAAAAAGAAATGTCATCAATAGTATATTGATCAAAGACAAGGTAAATAAAATTGTCTTTTTATAAGGATCGTAATTACGCAAAACAGCCTCCTGATGTTTATACAGTTTCAGTTTCTTTTGTTTTCAGTACGCGGTTTACCGCATAGCCAAGACCCAGTAAGATCCAATGCGAGGACTGTACACCTACGACAGCATCGTTGGTAAGTCCGACAATCGCATACGCGATGGAAGACATAAGCAGTCCCAAGGCGAGCCGTTCGATATTGCCGTTCAGTTTTCTTCGCCACAAGAGACGGATGCTCTGGACAATATAAAGGATCACGAGAGCGGCATAGGCAATCGCTGAGATTCCCCCGGTCTGAATAAAGGTCTGCAAAAAGATATTATGCGGTTTGTCAACCAGAAGAGTGCTTCCGCCGACACGTTTGGAACCGACAAAATCCGCGTTTGGAAAAGCAATGATAAACGCATTTGGTCCGATTCCCTTGAACCAGTAGGTTTTCATCAAAGGAATGGTACGTGACCAGATGTATCCACGGCGGTTTGCCATATTTTCCGAGTTTTTGAAACCAAAATGTTCCACTTCCTTCAGTTTGATCATTTTTCCGTATGGCGTGTAATATTTCCATTCGTTGTTGTCATACATAAATGTAAAGGAAATCTGATTTGGTGTGTCATTCAAAATAAATGCAGGACAGACTTTGTTCTCTATCGAATAACAGGATGTTGTGAAAGAGAGCATCTGAAATCTCGAATCGCTTGGCACAAGGGCACTTCCATTATTTACCAATGGTATGTTGGTGCCTTTTGAATCCGTAATGGTAAGGGACACATTGGTGCCGTTTGTGACAGCAGCGTCCAGATTAAAGGATTCTCCATTGCGGAAATTGACCTTCATACGTGTCGGTGTTTCATTGACAATGGAGATCAGATTACGCGTGTCTACCGTCGCGCTTTTAATCTTTTCGAGAGAAGTCTTTGCATAATCCGTCTGTAGAACGCCGAAAGTACCGATGGCTCCCACAACAACGATAGCAGCCAAGGCAATCCACCATTTTTTGTCGTTTTTATTAAAATAGTTTACAAAGATCAGGATCAGGGTTAATGCGGCAATTCCGATCAGTGTCAAGCCGGCAGCCGTAGAACCAGATCCGATCAAGGTCTTTATAAAGCCGATCGTAATAAGAATACCGGCAGCTTTACATGCAATGGATACCCATTTTTTGTCAGAAACTTTCAGGAAAATGAAAGCAATGACAACCGGCAGAAGCAGAGCGACGTAGCATCCGGAATAGTTGGGATTCGAAAATGTCATAACGACGCTGGAATACCCCTCTTTAAAAGAGATGGCACTAACGTCACTGTATTTGGTAATGATTTTCTGAAAGGCATCCCATAAAAGCGGATTTTTGTCAATTGCCTGCATAAAGCCGAGAAAGGACATCCAGGCGGCGTGGATCATCAATCCGTAAATCATAATACGGATCCTCTGCTCAGAAGTTACTACATAATACGCAAAGAAAAATAACAAGCCGTAGGCAAGAAGAACCCACATGGTCTGCCACTGGTTATAACCGCCACCATTGAAAGCCAGATCCGGATATTTGCTTGCAAGAGAAGAAATAATAACCATTATGAGGTGAATGGCAAGCAAGAGGAGAACCTTCTTATCCGTATCGGCAAAAAGTGTTTTGAGTGTCGTGCGGTTCTTCTTTGTCTGCTGCCATAAATAATAGGACAGGAAGAGGATACAAGCGACACCTGCAACGACCAGTGCGACACCTTTGGAATATCCGAAAGAATCAATCTGCCCGGTTAATGGCGTGTTGTTAAACCATTCAAACTGAGAAAAGTCAATTGTAAAATCATGTGTAAGTACGATCAGAGGTACAAAACATAAACCAAATAGTATGGGTAGAAGCAGCAAAATTTCCTGCCATAACTTTTTCTCGGTTTTTTGGTGTTTTTTATTGTACTTATTAGACATTTTAATATTCCCCTTTTGCTTTTATCATTTTACTCGTTATCGTCACTATCGTCGTCGTCATCGTCATCGCTGTCATCGTCGTCATCGTCATCATCGTCTGACAGGGATGTGTCTTCTGTGACCGTTACATCGCAGGTTGCATACGCACCACCTTCGTCGTCAGCTGTTACGGTGATGGTTGCGGTTCCCGGATCGCCGATGGAGAGTTCTCCGTCGTCATCGACATCAATAACATCTTCATCGTCGCTTTCCCAAGTTACCTCTTTGTTTTTGGCATTTTTTGGAAGAATCTTTTTGATCTTCAAAATAATGTCATCTTCTTCGCTTTCAGAGACTGTAAGTTTGGTTTGGTTGAGTACGATCTTTTTTACAAGGATGTCCTGTGTGACGGAAACGCGGATACTTGCCTTTTTCTTAGGATTGATCTTTGACACGGCACGGATGGTGGCGGATCCCTTTTTCAACCCTTTAATAAGTCCCTTTTTCGAAACAGAAACTATTTTTTTGTTAGAAGAAGTAAATTTAACAGCTTTAAATTTCTTTTTGTTCGGTGAGACAGAAACGGTTGTTTTTAACTGATACTTTTTCCCTTTTTGAAGTTTTAATCGTTTTCCTGCTCCCTTAAATTTTATTGTGCGTACATTTGCCGGTAGTTTTTTTGCCGTGATCATGGTTTTATTCCCTTGTGCTGTGACGCCAAGTACCAAAGATGCAATCAATGTAAGTACGGCGGCTTTTTTTAATTTTTTCATAGACATACCTCCCTGATATGTGATAACAAAGAGAACCACTCCCCCTTCAATCGGGAAAAGGGAGTGATTTTCTTACTGGTGTATGAGTTACGCTTTTAATGTATCATACAGATCTTTCACGGTTGGATAAATCTGTTTGAATTTTGCATATTTCTTATCGTATTTTTCTGCAAGAGCAGCATCCGGTTCTACGGAATCGATCACTTTTACGATCTTTGCGGCAGCTTCTTCTACGGAAGCATATTCACCACAAGCGACAGCAGCGAGCATTGCACCGCCAAGACCAGGGCCTTCTTCGCTTTCGATGATATTTACTTTGATGTTCAGAACGTTTGCTACGATCTTTCTCCAAAGCGGACTCTTAGCACCGCCACCACAAATCTTAGTCTCTGTGATATTGATTCCGAGGTCTCTTGCTACTTCGAAAGAATCACGGATCGCAAATGCAACACCTTCGAGAACGGCCTGTGTCATATCGGCTCTTGTCGTATCCATGGACATACCGATGAAGAGAGCGCGTGCATCCGGATTGTTGTGAGGAGAACGTTCACCCATCAGGTATGGAAGATAGTACACGTTGTTTTCGCCGAGTTTGTCGTCGGTGATCGGTTTCTGCTCCGCAGGATAATCCTTGGTTCCGATGATCTCGTCCATCCACCATTTGTTACAGGAAGCAGCACTCAGCATACATCCCATCAGATGGTAATTTCCGTCAGCATGTGCAAAAGAATGAAGGGCGTTGAATTTATCTACACCAAATTCTTTGCTGGAAATGAAGATCGTTCCGGAAGTTCCGAGGGAGATATTACATCCTCCGTCGCCTACCGTACCTGTTCCGACAGCGGCAGCAGCATTGTCGCCGGCGCCGGCAGCAATTTTACAATTTGTGGTAAGTCCAAGTTCAGCAGCAGCAGCTTCGGTCAGATTTCCTGTCACTTCATAACTTTCATAGAGTTTTGGAAGCTGTTCTTCTTTGACATCGCAGATTTCCATCATTTCTTTGGACCAGCATTTGTTTTTCACGTCCATCAAAAGCATACCGGAAGCGTCAGAGTAGTCACAGCTGTGAACCCCTGTCATCTTATAAGCGATATAGTCTTTTGGAAGCATGATCTTAGCGATCTTTTTGAAGTTTTCCGGTTCGTTTTCTTTTACCCAGAGGATCTTTGGAGCAGTAAAGCCGGCAAATGCGATATTTGCGGTATACTGTGACAATTTGTCTTTTCCGATCACATCGTTTAAGTAATTTGTCTCTTTTGTGGTACGTCCATCGTTCCAAAGGATTGCCGGGCGGATCACGTTGTCATCGCTGTCCAGGATAACAAGTCCGTGCATCTGTCCACCAAAACTGATGCCGGCTACTTTGTCTTTTTCAAATCCGTCGGTCAGTTCTTTGATTCCGGTAACTACGGCATTCCACCAGTCTTCCGGTTTCTGCTCAGACCAGCCCGGATTCGGGAAGGAAAGTGGATATTCTTTTGAAACGATATTTTTGATGGAACCATCTGCTTCCATAAGAAGAAGTTTTACGGCAGAGGTACCAAGGTCTACACCTATGTAATACATGAAATAGTCTCCTTTACTTTAAATTTAATAACAGTACTAGCGACTCGTGTCCGGGTCGCTAGTTGTTGATAATTTTATATCAAATATGAATTATGCAAATGGGTTCTCGGTAGGATAACGAACGCCTGCCGGCTGATTGTATCCGATCTCATCTACATCAACACCGATGTACTTGAATACTTCATACAATGTCTTTCCGAAATGGCCAAATGCAACAGCTCCATGATGAGGGAAGTTCTTCTCGATCAATACGTGACGGTAGAAACGTCCCATCTCAGGAATTGCGAAGATACCGATTGCACCGAAACTACGTGTAGCAACAGGAAGTACTTCACCGTGTGCAATGTAAGCACGAAGGTTAGCATCTGCTGTACTCTGAAGACGGAAGAATGTGATATCTCCAGGAATGATATCTCCTTCGAGAGTTCCGTTTGTAACTTCGATAGGAAGAGAACGAGCCATGATCTTCTGGTATTTCATCTCGCAGAAGGAAAGCTTGCTGGAAGCTGTATTTCCGCAGTGGAATCCCATGAAAGTATCTTTCAATGTGTAGTTTGCAAATTTTCCTTTGATATCTTCATCGTACAGATCCTGAGGTACGGAGTTGTTGATGTCGAGAAGTGTTACTGTATCTTCACTTACAACAGTTCCGATGAACTCGGAAAGTGCACCGTAGATATCAACCTCACAAGATACCGGAATACCTTTTGCTGTCAAACGGCTGTTTACGTAGCAAGGTACGAAACCAAACTGTGTCTGGAATGCAGGCCAGCATTTACCGGCGATTGCAACAAATTCACGATATCCTTTGTGATCTTCCACCCAGTCAAGAAGTGTCAACTCATACTGAGCAAGTTTTGCAAGGATTTCAGGTTTTTTATTACCGGCACCAAGCTCTGCTTCCATCTCTTTTACAACGTCAGGAATACGAGCGTCGCCGTCATGTTTGTTGAATGCTTCGAACAAGTCAAGCTCGGAGTTCTCTTCGATCTCTACACCAAGGTTGTAAAGTGGTTTGATGGGTGCATTACAAGCGAGGAAGTTCAATGGACGTGGTCCAAAGCTGATGATCTTCAAGTTGTTCAATGCATATACGGCACGAGCGATCGGTACAAACTCATGGATCATGTCAGCGCAGTCCTCAGCAGTTCCAACCGGATACTCAGGAATATAAGCTTTTACATTGCGGAGCTTCAAGTTGTAGCTTGCGTTAAGCATACCACAGTAAGCATCTCCACGACCGTCCATCAAGCTGTTTCCGGATTCCTCTGCAGCGGCAACGAACATTTTAGGTCCTTCGAAATGTTTTGCAAGAAGTGTCTCGGAAATCTCAGGTCCGAAGTTTCCAAGGTATACGCAAAGTGCGTTACATCCTGCTTTTTTGATGTCTTCCAAAGCCTGAACCATGTGAATTTCGCTTTCAACGATACAGATTGGACATTCATAGATATCTGCTGCATCATATTTTTTTGCATAAGCCTCTACAAGGGCTTTTCTTCTGTTTACAGAAAGTGACTCCGGGAAGCAGTCACGGCTTACTGCAACGATTCCAATTTTCATTTTTGGCATGTTACTCATTTTTCTAATACCATCCTTTCATTTATTATGATAAAAAAATATCAAAGTTAGTAATTCTATTTTAAAGCATAATGAACAAAAAATCAACAAAAAAGCATATAAATTTTTGCATAATTTCGTTGCAGAATGGAAAAAATTAGTGTATACTAAAGTAGAAGGATTAGGATTGTGAAGAAAGAGGAAGGGATGATCCTATGGTAGAGGCTTATAATTATTATGCCGGCGGTTTTATTCCAAAAGTAAATCCTAAGACAAATGTACACAACCGCCGCGAATTGAAAAGTAAATATAAGAGTATTGTTGCGCTGAACAATGCCAATCCGCTGGCAATGATTTCCCTGTCGAAAGACACGAGTGATTATGCGCTGGATGTGAAATCGATGTCGATGGAATTAGGGGAAGCGGCTTCGCTTGCATTAGATTCGGATCAGCAGGGAGAGGCGCTTGAGACGACATTGCAGCTTTACAACAAATTATTGAGCCGCAGCGACGAGTATGGCAATCTGAAAAATAAACCGTCTCGTCCGGGGTGTGAACTCCGCAAGCTGGTAGAAGAATGTGCGGATGAACTGACGTCCACCGGAATTGCTGTGGATGAAGCGGGATTTCTTTCACGGAAAGTAGATGAAATGGATGCGGTGCCAAGTGATTTCCTGCAGAAACTGAAGGAGAAGTGTGATTACATGAGCATGAATCCGATGGAGTATGTAGAGAAAAAAGTTTACAGTTATGCTCATCTTCACCGCAATGATGTAGGCTATGCTTATGCACAGTCCATTTACACCGGAATGTTTTTTAATTCCTACTGTTAAGAAGAGTGAATTTACATTATATTATAGAAGAGATACAAAAGCAGAAAACAGATGACGTTTGCTCGGTAAGAGAAAATGTGGTCTGTTTTATTTTTTATTCACGATGCCGGACACAGGGTTCTGAGTGATTTTGGTCGAAAAATAAAGATGTGGTTTTTAAAACTACATGTTGTAATGTTCGTATTGACATGTGCGAAAAAATGTGATACTCTCAAAGTATCAAAAAGCAGATGGAGGCTTGGCTTATGAAGGGATTGGTTTTGGAAGGCGGAACATTTCGCCCGATTTTTAGTTCTGGTGTGATGGATGCGCTGCTGACGGAAAATATCATGCTGCCATATTGCATTGGTGTTTCTGCGGGCATCGCGGATGGTGTGTCATATATCTCAAAACAAAAGGGAAGAAATCTGGACATTATCACAAAATACCGCAACGACAAGCGTTATATGGGACCCGGAAATTACCGCAAACAAAAGAGTCTTTTTGGGCTGGATTTTGTATTTGGTGAGATTCCGGAAAAATTGGTTCCTTTTGATAAGAAAACGTTCTTTTCGTATGAGGGAACCTGCAAAGTCGGTGTCACCAATGCGAAGACCGGGGAAGCAGAGTTTTTAAATGCGATGGATATGGATGAAAAATACAGCATGCTTCGCGCGACATGTGCATTACCGCTGTTTTTCCCGGCGATTGATGTAAATGGCACGAAGTATTATGATGGTGGACTGTCAAGCATCATCCCGGTGGAACAGGCGATGAAAGACGGCTGTGAAAAAATGCTTGTCGTCCTGACGCAGCCAAAGGGTTACGTCAAAAAGTTTGGAAAGTATGACAAGATGGGAGCAAAACTTCTTGCCCGCAAATATCCGAAAGTACGCGACCTGATCCTCAGCCGCCCGGACCGCTACAATGAATTGATCAAAAAGTGCGAACAATGGGAACGGGAGGGCAGAATTATGATCATCCGGCCAAACCACCTGCTCAACAGCTTCGAGGGAAATATCCAAAAATTGGAAGCCTCCTACTGGCACGGCTACCGGATGACAAAGGAAAAAATGAAGAAGATCAAACGTTTTCTTGAAATTGAGTAAAAAGCATTGACACGATGGTGCCGGATTTGCTATAATTGTCTTTGCTTGCGGATATGGCGGAATTGGCAGACGCGCTAGATTTAGGTTCTAGTGTCAGCAGACGTGCAGGTTCAAGTCCTGTTATCCGCATAAAAAAAGACCCTCTGGGTCTTTTTTTATGCGGATGAGACCTTGGACCTGGGTCCAAGGTCTCCGCTACGCTCCGGTCGGCGCAGAACAGACGTCCGCAGGACGTCTTGCGCCCTGTTATCCGCGCGATAGCATTGAGAAACTATATTTAGGAGATAAATAAACATGAATTTTAGGACTATTACATCATCGGATGAATTGTGGTGCAAAGTACGAGATTATGCAGAAAACTGCTCGTGGGGAGCAGGAAAAGCATTGGCGGGTGCTATGGATAATAATCAATTTAATGATTGGGAAAGAGTGATTGCTGCGGCAGATAATGAAAAAATCTGTGGTTATTGTACAGTTTCAAAAACAGACTGTATTCCGGATGTAGATTATACACCTTATATTGGTTTTATGTTTGTTGGCGAAGAATACAGAGGTAATAGATTAAGTCAACAATTAATTGAGTATGCCATTGATTATATGAAAAATATTGGCTATAACAAAGTGTACATAGTAAGCGACCATGTCAATTTATATGAAAAATATGGTTTTCGTGTAATAGACCGAAAAATTGCTCCTTGGGGTTCGGAAGAAAAAATATATTTACGAGAGTTTTAATACGGACAATTTTTTCAGCAGTTTAGTTAAGTAAAAAAAGAGATGCCCGAAAAAGGCATCTCTAACTGTTTGTTGAGTTTAGAGAAAAATTCTCTTCGATGTATTCAGCAAAACACTTAAGAACGAGGCTTTAGTATAATTCAGTTTTGATGGATTAATTTTCTAAGAGCGCAATACCTTCTTCTACAGAAATGATTGGCAATTCTTTGTCCTCAAAATCAGGTGCATTTGCTGTTATCAGATAATCTACGTCATTATGTTTTGCTGTAGTGTATTGAACGCAATCTTCAAAGTCTTCCCATTTTCTCGAAAATGCACTTTGAATATCCTTATCCGTTACAGATAGAACATTTACTAATTTAAAAATATTTTCCATAATATCATATGTGTTACCAATATCATGTGTTGATTTTCTTATAATATAGAACAAATCTGTAACCGCAGATGCAGTTATAACAGCAGCAATGTCTTTTTTACGAGCTAGAGAAAAAAGTTTCTTTGCTTTTTCACAATTTGCACGCTTAAAAACAATATCCAGCAAAATATTAGTGTCAATTAACAAGGTCATATTTTTCTCTTATCCTTTCGTCATGATATTGTTCTGCTGTTTTCCCTGTATCTGGCAAAACACCAACAATTTTGTCAAAAATATCTTCAATTGGTTCTTGCGTCTTTTTTCTTTCTTCACGTTGAGAACTTACAAATCTTACGTAACTATATATGATTTCGATTTCGTTTTCGGGTAAATCATTCAAAAGATTGATTGTTTTTTCCAATGTTGACATTTCCCTCACTCCTTTCAAATTTTATGGAAGTCATATACAAGACATCTGTAAATATTCATCCATTAAGAATACTTCTGTAGTATTTTATGCGTTTCCAACCTTATAATCATCGTTTTGTTTTCATTTGATAATTTAATTGTAGCGGCAATGATAATACTTGTCAATCAATAATTTACCCAACATTAGCTTTTCCCTTTGCATCGTAGTAAAATAAACCACCGGCTTAGCCGGTGGTCATGGTTTAAACAATTCCCTTTTCTAAAGCTTTTTGGATATCCTGATCTGAAATTACGGAATACACGTTCGCACCGTATTTTTCTTCTAACAGATGTCTTCCAATTCCGCCGGGCATATCGTCGCGGGCGAATATGGTTACCAACGCCACAACATGGATATCAGCACATTTCTTTGTTTCCTCAATCCACCTGTCTGCGCTTTGCCCCGTAGACACACCATCGTCTACGATGACTACACGTTCCCCTGCCTGCAATGTGTGACCGCATATCATTCGCCCTCTGCTGTCAGGCTTCTGTCTCGCATGACAATAATTTACCGTTCTTCCATATTTGTTATACAAAACACTTGCGGCCATTGCTGAAAAAGAAATCCCATGATAAGCCATTCCGGTTAATACGTCAAATTCAAGATAATTTTCACATATGCAGTCCGCCAATACTTCTCCGATTTTGCTTATCTGTGCATTGGTGGAGAAATTTTCCGTATTGATAAAATAGCTGCTATCTTCTTGAAATGTCAAAATTTGGTTATCTGCCATAAATCGCACAAATTTTTCTTTGTTTGTCAAGGCATCCAGCTTGTAACCAAACAACTCATCTATTGTTACACCAAAATATTGTGCTAACAATGGAATCAGAGAAATATCCGGTTGTGCTGCTCCGTTTTCATACTTTGAAACTGCCTGGTATGAAACACCCAATTTCCGCGCCACTTCTTCCTGCGTTACGCCTTTTGCTTTTCGCAATGTTTTGATCGTGGTTCCAATTGAAATCATAGTTTGTTCCTCCTTAATTTGAATGGATTAAAGAGCTCTTTGTGATTTCATTATAAAAGAAGTGAAAAAAGAAAACAATAACCTGGTTTTCTTGATTTTCTCAACAGGAGGTTGAAATTGCAGGATATTTTGATTTTTACTTTTTTCTTACAGATGTAGTTATTTGCTTAATTGATTTTTGAGAGATTGCAGCGCCAAATTCGTCCGTTAAATAAGTTTTCAACGCATGAAGTTTTTTTCTTACAACTTGTGAATATTCAATTTGTTTCAATCAGATACCCCCAATTCTGCTTCAAGTTCATCAGCAGATATCGTACTTTCCTCGCGAATGGAAGTCTCTGCTTCATTTAATTTAGTCATCAATTCATACAATGCCTTTTGTTTGTCTAGTTCATCTAATTCCTTCATATCAATGATGGCACACTGCCCATGTCCGTTACGTGTCAGATAAACTCGATTGCCATAGCCTACCTCGTTGATAACAGCAGTATAATTTCTTAAATCTGAAATCGGTTTGATATTTGGCATAATGATTCCTCCATTTCATCTAAAATAAATTTTACGTTGATTTCTTTAATCTTATTATACACGTTTGCTGTAATAAAATCAAGGTATTCGCATGTGAATTTGCAGCAAGCATAAACTGTCATAAGAGTCAATTCCCCTCCTATGTATTCCGCCAAGCCAGAGTACATAGGAGGGGAAACTGCCTCTTTGCGCCACTCCGGTCGGAGCAGAGCCTCTTTTTTGATTCCAGGGTGCTATATTATCTGGATTTAATTATATCCAATCGCAAGCAGTGTGAAGTTTTTCTCCTCATCACCATCTTTCATTTTTAATTCAATGGTATGCTCTGCTGCTTCATCATCTGTCATCGCAACAAAGACTTTTCCATTGTTCCATCCAGAAGAATCATAACCATCTAAAGTTGCTTTTTTCTCCCCATCAATGTACAGATCTGCAGAGCCAAATGTTTTAGAATTGCTCAGTTTATATACAAACATCAACGTCTTGCAGGTTGCTTTGATTGTTAAAGCAGTGTTACCACTTTCTTTGGTATGCATCCAGTTGTCAGGAAATTTGGCTGCGCCTTCCTTTCCGTTGTATGGGTACTGAAAACTTCCAGTTGCAGAGTCCGTCTCGGCAAAACTGCCCACATCTATGAAGTCAATTATCTCAACATCTTCTGTCGTTGTCTTTGAGTCAATTATTTTTATACCTTGATAAGCCGATGTTTTCAGTGGAGCCATCGCATCAATGTCGGTAATATTGTATGTGTCTTTATCAGCCTTATCTACTGTATCCATGAGGTTCATAATGCAATCTGACATTAATTGGTAGCCGTCATTAGTTGGATTAAAACTGTCCTGAAAGTACCAATCATAAAAACCTTCATTTTCAAAATAAGGCATGACGCTATCCCCCATGCTGATCATTGCAAGGTCGTAATAGTTTCCGTATGCACGATACGTGGATTCCATAACGCGTCCCCCTTGTTCACTTTGGAACACAGGAAAGACAAGTATGACTGCCGAGCCGGATTTCAAGGCTTCACGGATCAGACCCTCATATGCGCCGCCATTTGTTGCTGTTTCAAAATCATTTGCGGAAAATTCGATAAATAATATATCCGGATGATTGCTTCCGGCAGGTAAACGATCGATAACATCCCGGTTATAGCGGACAACTCCAATGTCAGAAGATGAGCCACTCATTCCGGCATTGATAAAATGAATGTTGGAACCATCGTCTTTCCCATAGGTTTTTGCAAATGCATTAGCAGAAAGTTCAGCAAATCCTTTAGAATTAGAATAAACGGTTTCCGTGGCAGTACTGCCAATATATGCTAAGGAAACATCTTTGCCGTCTCGTGCTTTGGCAATTGCATTCTTCAAGCGTGCATTGTTTCCTGTAGAGAGAAGACTATCCGCTATCATAGTGTCAAAAGAACCATCTTTTGAGCTATTTGATTCTTCATTTTTATCTATTGTATTAGTAAATACAATACTGTAAAGAACCGCACTTTGCGCAATACCATCTGGCGATTTCAATGTAATTCCAATTGCTTTTGCGTTGGAAGCACTAGAATAAAATAATGTTGAAACTTTGTAAATCAAGGTTTTTGAACCATCTTCATTTTCAATTGTCTTTTCAACATTTCCCCAGGTATCGTTTTTGCTATAGAATTTTTCTTCGCTGTTTCCGGACCATGTCATAATTTTAACTTCAGCAGTTGTCTTTATTCGTATTGCCACATAGTGATAACCGGTTACATCCATTTGTGCTTTCGTAACATTATCCAGATGGAAAGCAAAACCATTATTATACATATCAACAGGCTTTATTTCTCCCGTATCGTCATCAATTGCAGTAGGCTGAGAGCTATATGCAACAGTACCATCCGTATTAAATTTAACTTGGCCATAAGAACCATTTTTTGTCCAGTTTGTAGCTTGATCTTCTGTTAAAGCAATTGGTAAATCAGCTTTTGTTTTGTCATAAGGGATCCCATTGATAAGAGGACCATTTGGAATTTGATAATAAATTATTTCTTTATAAGAAGACCAATATCCCTTATTATGATATTGATAGATTCCCTTTTCTGGAACGATTATCTGGCAGTTTTCCAAGTCGGTCAATGCCAGAGAACTCATTATAGGTGGATTTTCCGATTTCATAATAAGTTTCTTAAGATTTACAGCTGTCCCAGCAGCCATGTTTTCTCCGATTTCTGTTATTGTCTCTGGAATAATCAATGTAGTCATTGTAGCCTTGTCAAAAACTTTAGTACCCAATTTATTGACAGGTTTTCCCTTATAAATTGGTGGAATATATACCGTATCCGGAAGTGAGTAATTTTGATTCCATGATACAATTGTATATCCACCCTCTTCATTTTCAGCAAAATTGAAATACTGCGGATAGGAAGGCAATGGTTCTTCGGAAACCAAAAAGGTAACGCTAGTCTGTCTTGTCGAGGATAAGTCGGCATATCCTTTTACTCCTACAGTTTCCCGAAGAAAACAAGTTTCTTCAACTTCAATGATACGTTTTGACTTACTTTTAGTAACCGGCATTTGAAGTAAAACATCGGTTATATAACTGTCTTTTTCTTCGTCATAATAAGTATCGGAACTTAAAATTTTATTTACGGAAGCTGCTGTTGTATAGATCTGTTTTTTGCCATAATCACTATCGTTTAAAACAATTTCAACAATGTTGTCTCTTTTCTTATTTTCATAAGAGAGTTTAACTAAAAGCATTTCTTCTTTGTTGATTAAATTGTTTTCAATCGATTTGGTATCTGTTGCAGCTGTTTCCGTTTGTGGCGTCACTAAAGCTAACATCTCATCTGTTGAAAGAGTTGTTAATTCGGAATCTTCTGCAAAAAGTTCTTTATCATCATATGTTTTAAACCCAATGAATTTAGGGATATCCTGCATTGTTGCTGGCGTTGCCGAAGGGGTAGTAAGTGGAGTACTGCTTGGAGTTGCCGCCGGTGTTGTGACCGGAGTGCTGCTTGGAACTGCTGTTGGAGTTGCAAGTGGAGTACTGGTTGGAGCCACCGTCGGCGTAGTGGTTGGAGCTGCTGTTGGCGTTGCAAGCGGAGTACTGCTTGGAGTCACTGATGGTGTAGTGCCCGGAGTACTGCTTGGAGTTATCGCCGGAGTAGTGAGTGGAGTACTGCTCGGAGTTGCCGCCGGAGTAGTGAGCGGCGTAGTGCCCGGAGTTGTTGCCGGAGTTGCAAGCGGAGTGCTGTCCGGAGTAGTGAGCGGCGTGCTGCCCGGAGTTGTTGCCGGAGTTGTTGCCGGCGTTGCAAGCGGAGTGTTGTTCGGAGCAATTGTTGGCAACACAGTTACAGTATCACCAGGCATTGCTGATGTTACAGCCGGTGCAGTGCTTGGAAAAACGTTTGATGAGTTATTGGAACTACGTTTGGATTTTTTGACGATTACTTTGCAAACATATTTCTTTTTGCCGGCAATCGCCGTAATTTTAGCAGTTCCCTTTTTCTTGGCGGTTACCTTCCCTTTTTTACTAACGGATGCAACCTTTTTGTTAGACGATTTCCATCTGACTTTCTTTTTGTAATTTTTTAGTTTCAACTTGTACTTTGACCCTATGGTTAAAGTGATTTTTTTCTTATTGAGTTTGACTTTTCCCTTTGCATCTGCGTTTGTATTGGTAAATGCAGATACGCATAAAGCCAAAACTAAAATAAGACTGATAAATTTACGTGTGTTTTTCATGTGAATCCTCCTTTTGCTTTTTGCTATTTTGTTTATTTTACTAAAATCCAAGGAAGATTTCTCGGTAGATTTCTCCTGGATTTGTTCCGCTTTTTACGTAATTTCTCCTTTCTCTTTGAGGGCAGTTGTTTTTAATACAGCCGTTGCACCTATATAAGTGCAATTGTGCTATAAAATCTGGATAAAATCAATATGAATGCACTAATTTAAGTGCAAATAGAAAGGCGCGATTTTATGAATGCTGACTATGAAAAAGAGCTGGGACACAACCTCCGTATGCTCCGCGAGAAAAGAAATCTGACCCAGGAGCAGTTATCCGCCAAATTGCAGATACGCAATTGTGACATTACAAGAAGTGCCCTTGCAAAAATCGAAGTAGGGCAGAGACATCTTTATGTCGACGAAGTTTTTCATTTGAAAAACATTCTTAAAGTATCTTACGATGAAATTTTTCCGGATAAATGTAACGGATACGAAGAATAACCCCAAGTCATAGACTTGGGGCGTTTGGTTGTACAAAATTATCCTGATAATACAGCCCAAAGAAAAAGGTGTACCACAAAGGGCACACCTCAATCTCTTCAAATTCATCGTAAATGTAGAAAATATTGTAATTACCATACCAAGTCATACGAAATCCCAATCTTGCCAAAACCGGGTCTGAAACAAATTGATGTTATTCTGGAAAAGTAGCAAGTTTTTCGGCTTCTTCACTAATCCCATCAATGGTATCATCCGCAGCTTGTGGATTTTGCAACTCATAGGATATATAGTTCTCTATTAATTGCAAGTCAAACTCGGCAGGTTGTGTAAACTTAACGATAGGCACGTTGTTCTCTCCTTTTCCGGATTCGCTCCTTCACTTCATCGATGGAACTTTCACGACCTTCTTGCATCGCCTTATAGCCTTGACCAAGTAAAGAATATAATTCTAACGTAGCTTCGTCATGTTTTTTAATTTCTGTAGCTTCCATCTTTTTCACCACCATTCTAAATTCTAAAAATATTCTTGGTTACATTATAACCAATTTTTTTAATATTGTACAGTAGAAAAATGAAATCACATAATAATTGAATTCTTCGTCTCTTTACCCAACCATCCAAAATCCAATCAATTCCTCAATCTGGTCCCAG
>DJNB01000134.1:0-4789 GCA_002435545.1 Lachnoclostridium sp. UBA6475 | reverse complement strand
TTGTTATACAAAACACTTGCGGTCATTGCCGAAAAAGAAATCCCATGATAAGCCATTCCGGTTAATACGTCAAATTCAAGATAATTCTCGCATATGCAGTCGGCCAATACTTCTCCGATTTTGCTTATCTGCGCATTGGTGGAGAAATTTTCCGTATTGTGCTTTTCGCAATGTTTTGATCGTGTCTCCAATTGAAATCATAGTTTGTTCCTCCTTAATTTGAATGGATTAAAGAGCTTTTTGTGATTTTATTATAAAAGAAGTGAAAGAAGAAAACAATAACCTGGTTTTCTTGATTTTCTCAACGGGAGGTTGAAATTGCAGGATATTTTGAAATGTTTGCTGTGATAAGAGAGGGAGAGTTTGTTGAGACAATTTCTCTGTATCAGAAGATAAAGAGTGTGGCAGCTTTTGACTTGAATTTTGGTCTTTTTCCCCTAGACCATACAGAGTTTGAGAAAATTGTGGTCTAAGTTATTTTTTTTGTGAGTAAGTCAAATATGTGAAAGAGTTTTATGGTCTGGAGAAAAAATTTTGTTATAAAATCAAAAAGTGAAACTTGGTTTTGTGCTCCTGATAGACAAAAGTACGATTTGGGTCAAAAGGGGCGTAATATTTGTATGGTCTGATGTGGAAATTCCGATTTCTAGACCACAAAAAGAAATTGATAGAACCACAAAAGAAAATTTTTCTTGCTTTTTTCCTTATATGTTTGTATAATTAGAAGTTGCCACTATTAATTTACAGGAATTGGAAATAAAATACTCGGAGGTGCAAAATGGCAAAACAAAACATATATGACAATGAAATATTTTTCGATGGATATAAGAAGATCCGGGATAACGAGGTAAATGCCAATAATTTGTTTGAAATCCCTGCTTTGTTTTCCATGATGCCGGATCTGACAGGGAAAAGGGTGCTCGATCTGGGGTGCGGTTTTGGCGAACATTGTATACGGTGTATTCGGCAGGGGGCGGAAAAAGTAGTGGGGATTGACATATCCGAAAAGATGTTAGAGGTTGCAAGAAAGGAAAACAGCGATGCACGCATAACATATCAAAATATTCCGATGGAAGAAATTGCAGGTTTAAATGAGACATTTGATATTGTAGTAAGTTCTCTGGCGTTTCACTATGTAGAGGACTTTTCGGGGGTGGTTAAAAATATATATGATATGCTTGAACCGGGTGGCAATTTTATTTTTTCACAGGAAAATCCGCTGTGCACATGTCATACCGGAGACAATCGGTGGACAAGAGATGAAAATGGACAAAAACTGTATTTGAATCTTGCCAATTACGGTGTGGAAGGAGAGAGAGAATCGGTATGGTTTGTGGATCATGTAAAAAAATATCATCGAACATTTTCAACAATTATCAACACTTTGATTGAAGCGGGATTTACGATTGAAAAAATGATCGAGCCATTGCCGACGGATGAGCTGCTTGAAAAGTATCCGGCTTACAAGGATTTGTTTCATAAGCCGGATTTCCTGCTGGTGCGGGTAAAAAAATAAACCGCAGGGGAAGGCGGATAATAGGGGCGGCACTTGGAGTTTTCTTAAAAAAGGAAAAGTGACATATTTTTTATGTTGCTTTTTTTAAAAACACAATATATAATATAAGTGTGATTAAAATACACATAAACACCAATAATAATGTGATGAGGTGGCTTGATGGAACGATTTATTTTACAAAAATTATTGGACTGGAAAAACTCTCCCTATCGGAAACCTTTGATTTTAAAAGGAGTACGGCAGGTTGGAAAGACTTGGATTTTGAAGGAGTTTGGAAGGCGTTATTATGATAATACGGCGTATTTCAATTTTGATGAAAATGAGGACTACAAACAATTTTTTGAAACGACAAAAGATGTGGAACGCATTTTGCAAAATTTGATGCTTGCCAGCGGGCAGAAAATCATACCGGAGCGTACTCTTATCATTTTTGATGAAGTACAGGACTGCCCCAAAGTTATAAATTCCATGAAATATTTTTGTGAAAATGCGCCACAGTACCATATTGCCTGTGCCGGGTCTTTGCTTGGAATTGCACTGGCAAAACCATCTTCTTTTCCTGTTGGAAAAGTAAATTTTATGCAAATTGATCCTATGACTTTTTCTGAATTTTTGATTGCCAATGGGGACGAAAATCTTTTTGCGTATATGAAAAGCGTAAATGCGATTGAGCCAATTCCGGATGCCTTTTTTAATCCCTTGTACGAAAAATTGAAAATGTACTATGTGACGGGAGGAATGCCGGAATCTGTGTTGATGTGGACAGAAGCGCGGGATGTTTCGGCTATGCAGGAAGTACTGTCGGGCATTATTGGAGCATATGAGCGTGATTTTGCCAAACATCCAAATGTCAATGCGTTTCCTAAGATATCTTTGGTTTGGAAATCGATTCCATCACAGCTGGCAAAAGAAAATAAAAAGTTTATTTATAAAGTTGTAAAAAAGGGAGCGCGGGCGCGCGAATATGAAGATGCTCTGCAGTGGTTAGTGGATGCAAGACTGGTTCATAAAGTTTACCGCAGTGCAGCTCCGAATTTGCCGCTGGCTGCATATGATGATCTTTCTGCTTTCAAAATTTATTTGGTCGATGTGGGACTGCTTCGCCGGCTGGCTCAGCTGGCACCTACGGCGTTTGGCGAAGGAAACCGTTTATTTACAGAGTTTAAAGGTGCTTTGACAGAAAATTTTGTGCTGCAGACATTGATTACGCAGTTTGAAGTAACGCCACGTTATTGGACGCAGAATAATCCTCCCTATGAAGTGGATTTCCTGATTCAAAGAGAGAATGATATTTTTCCGATCGAAGTAAAATCAGAAGCCAATACATCCGGCAGGAGTCTCAAAAAATTCAAAGAGCTGTTTTCGGATAAAGTAAAGCTGCGTGTCCGATTTTCATTAAATAATTTGAAACTGGATGATGACGTATTAAATATTCCGCTATTTATGGCGGACGAGGCAGACAGACTCATTGGTCTGGCGCTGGAACAACAGAGAAAAAAGTAAGAGCAGTGCAGCAAATTTTATTGCTCATCATACTAGGAGGTTTTTTCATGATAAATAGAAAATTAACAGCAATCGTATTTGCAGTGTGCGCGTGTTTGTGTCTGCTATCACAAAAAGATACGGCAGCAGCAAAAAAGAATTATACGGTTTCGCCGGATGCGAAGGTATTGGGGCGGTATGCAAAAAGCCAGGACTTAAATAAGCAGACAAAACATTATTTTATGCTGCGTTATTATATGGATCAACTGGAAAAAAATGGGAGAGGAACGCTGACGCTGAAAAAGGGAACCTACTCCATAACAAACATTTTATATGTGCCGTCCAATGTGACGATCCGCTTGAAAGACGGAGTTCGGATCGTGAAGACGACAAATGTCGGGAAGGCGCGGTTTCAACCAGCGGAAGGCATTTTTCAGGTGGTGCCGTACCGGCTGAGCCAGAAAAAACGAAAGGGAAGAGGGTACAGCGGTTCCCACGATGTTAAATTTATCGGAGAGGGCAATGCGACGATCGATCTGAAATATGTGATGAATTCCAAAGCGATTGTTACGGCACACTGTAAAAATGTGGAAATACAGGGAATCCGGTTTCTGCATATGAATACGGGACATTTTTTGGAAGTGGATGCTTCTAAAAATCTGACGGTCAGAAACTGCACATTTTCAGGCGTGGCTGCGAAATCACCATATACGAAAGAGGCGATCAATATTGATGTGCCGGATCCGAATACAGGTGGGGTAAATTTACGGTGGAGCAGTCTGGATAAGACGCCCGATGTGGATGTAACGATTGAAAACTGTACCTTTTCGAATCTTCAGAGGGGGATTGGAAGCCACAAATATTCGCAGAAAAAAGCGGGTGGAAAATGGGCTGTGAATTGTTATCATGAAAATATCTGTATTCGCAATAATGCGTTTGCCAATATGAAAGATACTGGGATATTTATGCTCAATTGGAAAAATGTGACACTTGAGACGAATACATTTGCAAACTGTAATCTGTGTATGAATTTCCGCGGAACGCAGGCACCGGTGAATCTGATCCAAAACGACTTTGGCACATCGACGGTGGTGCAGACATTTGCAAAAGACAGACTTTATTATATGGGATATAAATCTCCCGGCAAAGGAAGTTGTTATGCGCCGATCTATAACCAGCTTGGTTTTGAGACGCTGCAGCAATTATTAGATGTTAATAACGCGTCGTAAAAAGGACGCTGTCAGTATCCTGCGGTTATTCTTCAATGACCGATTTAACCAGCTGCCACGCAATGCTGCCCTCGCGCAGAAGCGGTAAAGCATCTTCAAAACGAATCCATTTCGCGGAATCCACTTCACCGGATAGTGTAAAATCTTTCTTTTTGACGACTGCTTTGTAGCCGAGCATTAGCATTTCCTTCTTTTCATAGGGAAAACTGCGGATAAAAGTAAGGGCTTCGACATCCTGTCCGAGTTCTTCTTTTATTTCGCGGATAACGGTTTCTTCGGCAGATTCTCCGAGTTTCATAATGCCGGCGACACAGACGTATTTGGTTGTGGAAACGTAGTTTTGGCGCAAAAGTGCGATTTCCCGCTGCTCGTTTACGACAGCGGCGATGATGCTGGTCGTAAACATGTCCCATAATGGGATTTCACAGGATTCGCAGTAGGGGATGAACCCCTCGTCGCCAATTTCTTTCCGGATAAGTTTTGAGCCACAGTGCGGGCAGTAAGTAAAATGCATCGTATTCTCCTTGGATTATTGTAATGTTAGGCGTTTGATAAACGCCGA
>DJNB01000214.1 GCA_002435545.1 Lachnoclostridium sp. UBA6475 | reverse complement strand
AATAATTTATCAATTACCTATCTTGTTCTTATAGTATACGGTAGCAACCTGATAATAGGAACGAAGCTGCGCAATATTGTTGGTCTGTTTTACCTTGCCGACCTGTGTCTTGACAAAGCCGGTCAGTTTGTCCATATATTCATTTTCGCTGATCCCGCCATCGGACACGCCGGTAAGGCCTTTTTCCCAGCTTGCCGTAAGTTTGGGGCTTAACATCGCCGGGATCGAATACCGCACGATGCCGCACACCAGCTCTCCTTTGAGTGTCGGCGTAATGATCTGTGTCTTTTTGTTGAGATCTAAATAGGAAATATTTACCAGTTTCTTCAAAATTTCCGCTCTTGTCGCACTCGTTCCGATGCCGCTTCCTTTGATCATGGCACGCAGTTCCTCATCCTCGATCAGTTGTCCGGCATTTTCCATTGCAAGGATCATCGAGCCGGAATTGTAACGTTTTGGCGGAGATGTCTCGCCTTCTTTGATCTTCATGTCATGCAGAGACAGTTTCATTCCCTTTTTCAGGGAGGGGAGAATTTTCTCCAACGCCGCGCTGTCCGTCTCGTCTTCGTTTTCCGGATTCTCTTCCTTTTTCTTTTTGGCAAACGAATACTGTGACACCGGCAGAAATCCTTCTTCCACCAAAACCTTTGCGGTTGTTACAAAATTTTCCATATATGCAGTCTCTTCTGCCGGATTTTCCATCGTCAAAGAAACATTCATTTTCTGGTATACCGCCGGCGGATAGAAAATGCACAAAAAACGGCGTACGATCACTTCATACATTTTTGCACTGAGCGGTTTTAACGATGCCAGTGCCCCCAGCCCCTGTCCGGTCGGGATAATGGCATAATGGTCGGTAATCTTTTTATCATCCACATATCTTGTCTTTTCCAGTCCGAGAAAACTCTTTCGTTCCGCGATGTCTCTCAGATAAGGAAGTGCCATCTCATACCCCTGCAGTCCTTTGAGATTCTTGGTAATCTCCCTTGCAACGGCACTGCTCAGCACTCTGGCATCGGTTCTCGGATAGGTCACAAGTTTTTTTTCGTACAATTCCTGGACGATCTGCAATGTCTCGTCCGGACTGATCTTAAACAATTTCGAGGATAAGTTCTGTAATTCCGCCAGATTGAAAAGCAGCGGCGGATTTTTCTTTTCTTTCTTCTTTTCCACTTTCTCGACTACCGCCTGTTTTTCTCCCGCCATAAGCGTATCGATCAGTTCTTTGGCAAAACTCTCCTCGGTAAATCCATTTTCCTTATACAGTTTTGGCGACTGGAAATATTTGGATTTTTCATTCACGCGCCATTCGCTCTCAAAAAAAGCAGCCTCTTCTTCGTCTGTCTGCTCTCTTCCAAACGAGCCGATCACACGGTAAAATGGGGTTTTCACAAACTTACGGATCTCCCATTCACGGCTTACTACCATGCCCAGCACACAGGTCATCACTCTGCCGACCGACACCGAAGTCCATTTTTTTCCGGACACGTTGTCATTGAGCCAGCCTCCGTATTTGAGAGACAGCGCTCTTGAAAAATTGATTCCCATCAGATAATCTTCTTTGGCGCGCAGATACGCGGAGGCACTGAGATTATCATACGCGGATAACGGCTTTGCCTCGCGGATTCCACGCAGGATCTCATCTTCTGTCTGCGAATCGATCCAGACTCGGAATTTTGCCTTGGTGTCCGGTACCGCAGCCATCTGATCCACCAGACGGTAAATGTATTCTCCCTCGCGTCCGGAGTCGGTGCAGACATAAATTGCCTCCACATCGTCCCGGTTCAAAAGATTTTTTACCGTTTCAAACTGCTTTTTTACATTTCCGATCACTTCGTATTTATATGTTTCCGGGATAAAGGGCAGCGTCTCAAATGCCCATTTTGCGTAAGCAGGATCATAACTTTCCGGATAACTCATCGTCACAAGATGGCCGACACACCATGTCACAACATGATCGGGCGATTCAATAAAACCATCTCCACGCCGTCCATTTACTTTAAGAACCCGGGCAAATTCCTGCGCCACGCTTGGTTTTTCTGCTATAAATAACTTTTTTCCCATGGTTTACCTATCTTTCTTCTTTTTATTCATTACCTCATCTACTATACAACATTTTCGCAGCTTTTTCCAGTCTTTCTGCTCTTCCCTTCGGGAAAGCGCTTCAAAAACCGTTTGCAGATACGCACTACAGCGGTCATAGATATCTTCGGACATCTCTTCCTCACCATACCGGTATCGAAAACAGCAGGCCACATAAAATGCTGTCTCTCTTCGAAATTCTTCCTCTTTTTCTGTTTGTATATAAATCCCCAATCCTTTTTCATACTGCTCCGTCATCTGCCGCATACTTTCATAGCCGGAATGGATTTCCATGGTTTCCAGATACGGTTCCAGCAAAGCCTGCCGATATAAAAACCGTTTCGTAAGAACCTTCTCTTTCTTATATGCTTTTTCCAGTCGTGCCTGTCCGCTTCTGCCGTTTCCATTTTTTGCCAATTTCAAACAAACTGCGATCAGCACCATGGCGGCAAAGACAATCCCCATGCACAGGATAACCCGTCTCTGCAGTTGTTCTGCAGATAATTTTTGTCCTTCGTCACTTGGTTCCTGCTCTGCCGGATCCGGTGCCGGGGTGACAGCTTCTTTCTCCTGCGGCGGCTGGGAAGTCTGTTCTTGATCTGCTTCCGCCTTCCGGTTATCGTCCTTTTTGTCAAATGTCTGCGCATCAAACGGAAGGGTCTGACCGGGAAGTGCCACAGCAAAAGAAGTCGCATCAAACGGATACCAGCCGATACCGGAAATATAGATTTCGACCCATGCATGTGCGCTCTGATCTTTAACCGGCGTCCACTTTTCCCTTGGAATCTTGTCTCCCGGAACCATATATCCCTGCACCAGTCTGGATGCCACTCCCATCGTCCGCAGCATCATAACGGTGGCCGTCGCATAATGCGTACAATATCCGGTTTTCCGGTAAAAAAGAAATGCCTCCATTTCATCCGGCTGCACGATTCCCGGACTCAACGTATACCGACAGTTCTTTATGAGATATTTTTTTACGATGTCTATTGCCTCGCCAATGGTCTTCGGTTTCTTTTTCCCGATGATCTCCTGCTTGAACTGCTTTTTCATTCTCTGTGTAATCTGGAAATCATCATCGGAAATAAATGCTTCATCGTCATAGCTATAATCTATTTTCTGATTTCGATATTCGTTTGGCATTTCCTCATTCACGACATAACAATAATACGCGTTTTTGTCCGCCACCGCTTCCATCTCTACCGGATCATTCTGTTCCAAGGCGAATCCCATTGGATCATCCGCTTTTTGCTTTGTACCGACCCATTGATTGTTTTCATACCAGTTTCCCACATATCCCCGGAAGTATACGAGACTGTTGCTCAGATCACTTTTGCTGTATATGTTCATGGCCGTAAGTCCGGAATATTTCACAGAACCGGCGACATCAAATCTTCCAAAATCAATGTTCTGTACAGGTTCTTCCTCTCCCACGCCTGACGGAAGAAACAATTTTTCATGAAGCCAGTGACGATATCCGGTGACATGAGGCTTGACTTCCTGCCATATATTTCCATAAACTCCAATCAGCAGACAGATACTGATCATTCCCATTCCAATGATCAATTGGTGAGCATTTCCACGTTTTCCAAGGATCAACAGCAGAAGAAATGACGCACCATATCCAACAATGCTCCATTCGTCAGGCACTCCGTCTACTGCCAGCGGAACGCAGAATATAATAAAAGAAGGAACGGACGTAATCCACAAAGGTTCGCCTTTTTCCAACAGCCACAAACTGAGCAGTGCCACCCCACCGGTAATGGAAAAAAATGTAAGAGCAACATATTCTTCCTGCCCCATCTCTTTCAACATAAGCCCCAGCGAATAGCAGGCGTTGGCACGGTTTTCAATCTGATACACAATATTTTCAAAGCCGGACACAATAAATTGGATAAAAAGCAGCGAAAACAATGCACTTACCCCCAACGTGACCAAAAAACAGATCCGTCTTTCCTTCCGCTCATCTTCAACCGATATCATTTTCTGCAAAAAATAATACATGCCAAAAATAAAAAAAACAGGGATCAAAAAAAAGATACTGTGTGTCTCGTATCCCAAACCGCTTGACAGACTCACAATACTGCATAAAATCATTGCTGATACCGGAAATAATGCAATTTTCTTCAACACACAGACCTCCTTTTTATAATTCGATCATTTCGAGATTTTCTGCATGCAGTTTGGCAGCAATCTCATCCGGCCACATTTTTTCCTCACGTTGACAGATATAATACACCTGCGAAAAATATTCTCCCTCATACTGCTGTTCATACAATTCTTCCAGACAGATGCTGTGCTCGTTAACGGTATCTGCAACCGCATATAAAGTTTCGTAGATATCTTCCTCTTTTTTCATTGTTTTCCGCACCAAAAGCCCGCTCCGGTCATTTTCCCACATAACATAACACATACGGCGCCGTGACGTCAGCTGGATAAAAAGGGAATACAGAATCTCCAAAATCCATCCTACACTTTTTTCATCCAAATGTGCAGCATCTATCATGATAGCAATATCACAGGCAATCGGAAATCCATATTGCGGAACCATAAACCGCCCCGTCTTTACCGTCACTTTCCAATTGATACGGTTACTCTTATCGCCGGGATGATAATCACGGAATCCCAGAATCTCTGTCGGATCACAGCCCTCTTTATGGGATAAAAAGGTATCACTTTCTCCCTCTGTCTGCATGGGAAGTCTGTCAATGCACGCAAATTCTTCATTGTATTCCGGCATGACAAAAAAACGTTCCTTCAGATCCGAACGGATCACTCTGGATAACAGAGAAAAACTGCTGTATAACCGGATTTTTTTTATGCGAAGTTCATACAGACCGGCATACTGTGTCTCATACTGTATCATCATTGAATCGTCTTTTTTGAGATAAAAATCGCACACCTGCTCCTCGCACAGTTTCCCCTGTCTGGTCTGTATCTGATAAACAAGCCGGCCTCTGCGCCCCTCTAAAAAAGGAGTAATATTTTTAAACTGCAGCTTCCAGCTCATTTTTTTATCCTGCAGATCCGGTTCCGATCCAAATACAACATCTATGTTTCTGCTGCAAAACCAAGTGATCCCTGCGTATAGAATTGGTAATATTAACGCTGACAGAAACAGCAAAAAACCACTCTGTCTTCCATACATAACGGTAAAGACAAGTAATGCTGTCACTGTTAAAATATAAATCAGCCAGTTACGAATCATAGTCCCACTCCTATTGCACTTTTACGCTGCCTAAAATCTGTTTGAGCACTTCATCTATCGTATGTTTTTCTACCTTTGCCTTTGATGTAAGATAAATCCGGTGTCTGGAAATATATGGAAATGTGTAGATCACATCTTCCGGATACACACAATTCCGCTCGTTCATGTAAGCTGCGGCTTTGCTTATCTCCATCAGCGCAATGGTTCCGCGCGGACTCATCCCCAGCGACAGCATCGGATGATTTCTCGTCGCCTCCGACAAAGAGACAATATAATCGTAGATTTTTGTATCCACATGAATCTCTTTTACTTCTTTCTGCATCTTCCGCAGATCCTGGGCAGTAAGAACCTCTTCAACAAACTGCAATGGGTTTTCGCCCTGACGTTCCTGTAAAAGAAGCACTTCTTCCTCATGGGAAGGATACCCCAGTGTCAGACAGACCATAAAACGGTCTACCTGGGACTCCGGAAGCAGCTGTGTCCCTACAAACCCAACCGGGTTCTGCGTTGCCATAACCACGAATGGTTCCGGTGCCGGATGGGATTCTCCCTCGATGGTCACTTTTCCTTCTTCCATCACTTCCAAAAGTGCCGACTGCGTCTTAGATGAAGCGCGGTTGATCTCGTCCGCCATAAAAAGGTTGCACAGGATAACACCCTTTTGATATTCCTTTGTTCCATCCGGATGAATCATCTGAAATCCTAAAACATCGGATGGTAAAACATCCGATGTAAACTGCATTCGATGGCATTCCAGCTGCATGGCACGTGAAAATGCCATCGTAAGCGTAGTCTTTCCGACTCCCGGAATATCATCTAACAAAATATGCCCCTTTGCCAGTATTGCAGCCAATATCAGCTGCTTTTCCTGCTCTTTTCCTTTAATTACCTTCTCAACTTCCTGTAAGATTCTGCTACACTCTCTTTGCATATTTTTCTCCCTATTTGTTTGTAATCTGCCAATTGATTGGCGTCTCCCCATGAGCCTTCAAAAACTCATTGGTCTGGCTGAACGGTTTACTTCCAAAGAAACCGCGGTATGCCGACAACGGACTCGGATGCGGTGCTTTTAAGATCAAATGCTTTGGATTGTTGAGCATTCTTGCCTTTTCCTGGGCCGGTTTTCCCCACAAAATAAATACAATCGGCCGGTCAATCTCATTCACTTTCTTTATCACGGCATCAGTAAACTGCTCCCAGCCCACTCCGCGGTGTGACATGGCACAGTGAGCCTGTACCGTAAGCACCGTATTGAGCAGAAGCACCCCCTGCTCTGCCCATTCTTCCAGATTTCCATGATTTGGAATATAACATCCCAGATCATCGTGTAATTCCTTATAAATATTGACAAGGGATGGCGGAATCTCCACCCCCGGTTTTACGGAAAAACTCAATCCATGCGCCTGTCCCGTATTGTGATAGGGATCCTGCCCCAGTATTACCACTTTGACCTTTTCAAACGGGGTCAGATGAAAGGCATTAAACAGATCCTTCGCTGGTGGATACACGGGTACTTTACTATATCGTTCTTTGACAAACAGAAATAATTTCTGATAGTATTCCTTATGAAATTCCTCTGACAGCTGTTCCTGCCACTGTCCTGTTAATCCAGCCATTGTCTTTCCTCCGTATCACTTATCGTCTTACACTGATTCCACGCCCTGCCAGGTACTCTTTCAGATCACTGATCTGTAGTTCATTGAAGTGGAAAAGGGAAGCTGCCAGCACGGCATCTGCTTTTCCCTCGGTAAGCGCATCATAAAAATGTTCTTTCGTTCCTGCTCCACCGGAAGCAATTACCGGGATTGACACATTTTCCGAAATCGTTCGCGTAAGTTCAATATCGTATCCGTCTTTGGTTCCGTCACAGTCCATACTCGTTAAAAGGATCTCTCCCGCTCCCAGTTTTTCCGCTTTCATCGCCCATTCTACAGCGTCAATGCCCATATCGACACGGCCGCCGTTTTTATAAATGGTCCATCCTTCGGCCTCTTTGCGGCGTTTGGCATCAATTGCCACCACCACACACTGGCTTCCAAACTTGTCCGCCGCTTCGGATACAAGTTCCGGATTCAGAATTGCTGCCGAATTTACGGAAACTTTATCCGCTCCTTCGCGCAGGATCATCTTAAAATCATCGATGGTACGGATCCCGCCGCCGACAGTAAACGGAATAAATACTGTCTCTGCCACTTTCCGCACCATATTTACTTTTATGTCTCTGGCATCACTGGATGCCGTAATATCCAAAAATACAAGTTCGTCTGCGCCTGCCTTATCGTAAGCAGCAGCAACCGATACCGGATCTCCGGCATCACGCAGATTTACAAAATTGATACCTTTTACTACTCTTCCGGCATTTACATCTAAACAAGGAATAATCCGCTTTGTAAACATTGTCTCTTCGTTCCTTTCTTCTATAATCCGATGAAATTTTTCAATATCTGCAATCCAATCTCTCCGCTTTTTTCCGGATGAAACTGTGTGGCAAAGATATTATCATGTTCTGCGGCTGCATGGATGTTTACTACATAATCTGTCGTCGCCGCAACATCCGCTTCATTTTCCGCCTGAAGATAATACGAATGAACAAAATAAACATATGCTCCCTCTTCAATGCCTTTTAACAGGCGGGAAGCCGGATTGATCCGAATGGAGTTCCAGCCCATATGTGGAATCTTAAACCCTTCTTTGTCCGGAATCCTGACAATTTTTCCCGGTAACAGTCCGAGTCCTTCTACCCCCGGTGTCTCCTCGCTGCTCTCAAAAAACAGCTGCAGTCCCAGACAGATCCCAAGGATCGGTGTTCCTTTGCCGGCAATCTTCCGAAGGACTTCCACCAGTCCGTATTGATGCATCTTTCCCATCGCATCTCCAAAAGCACCCACTCCGGGAACGATCACTTTGTCCGCTTGAAGAAGTGTTTCTTTGTCCCTCGTTACAACGGGTTCTTCTCCCAAAAACTGCAATGCTTTTTCCACACTCTTAATATTTCCTGCATCATAATCTACTATGGCTATCATAATTTCCTCCAATTATCTGTTACTTTTTCGCTGCCGCTGCAATCTGCTGCAGCCGGCTCGTATACTCTGTTTCATCGGTAATAGCAAGAAGTTCACCAGCCTTTGCCTCATTTACCTGAAAATCCTGTGCCAGATAAGAAACAATCTGCGTTTTCATCTGCAAAAACTCTTTCTGCACTTTCAGTTTTTTCACATCTTCCTGCTTTTTATTGTAGAAATCCAATCCCTGCAGTAAGGAATGCAGAGCCTCTACTTTCTGATTCATGGAAACGTTCACCTGGTAAGACTGAATCTGTCTCTGCAGTTTTGAACAAAGTTCAATCTTATCGTAAAGTGCCTGCTCATCCTTTTTCACAGAAATCGTGGAAATTGTCTTATAGGCTTCAATATACTGCTCACTGGCATACTGATTTTCAGCTTCCTTTATGTTAGCCCGTCTTGGGAAAAGCCACACACCGACAAGGATCAACACACCGATCGTAGCAAAGAAAACAAATACGATCGTAGCTCCGATTGGATTGATCTTTCCAACCACTTCCTTTTCTTCCATCGCTGCACGCTCTTCTTTTAAGCGCTTCTTTTCGAGTTTTTTCTCCTCTTTGCGTGTTGCTTTTTCTTCTTTGAGCTGTTTCTGTCTTTCCTTTCTTTCCTCGGCCTTTTTCGCTTTTTCCTCTTTTGACTCTTCGTTCTTCTTTTGTTTTGCGATCAAAGCCTCCTGCTTTTTCTGCTCTCTGGCCTCTTCGCGTTCTCTCTCTTTTTCTTCCAAAGCCGCCGTCTCATCTGTAACAACATTTCCAAAAAGACGTTTCCATAAAGCCGGTTTTTTCTTTTTCGGTGTCTTGCGGATTGGCACTTTCTCAGCACTTTGCGTATCCTGATCCATTGACATAGAATCCTCTTTCGTCTCCGGCATCACATCATCCAGCGCAAAGATGTCTTCAACTGTAGAATCCACTTCTTCCTGTGGCTGTTCGGCTTCCTGTATCTGCTTTTCCAGTTCCTCTTCATCCGCACTGTACTGTACAGCAGAAAGAGCATCCTGAAAAATATCATCTACCGCCACCGGATCTGAGGAAATTTTTGTCTCCTGCGTTTGTGCAGTTGCCGCACCCGGCTTCGATTCCTCTTTGTCATCCGGCTGCTGAAGCAGATCTAACATAGCTTCCATATCTTCAAAATCCGCACCGTCCTGTTCGTCCGAATCATCCCCTATGCCACCGGTCAATGCGGCAATATCATCAAGGTTAAAACCATCCTCTTCCGATGCCGTCTCCGGTTCTGATGTCAGGGCTTCCTCCGGTTCTACAGCGGGTTCTTCCTCCGGCTCTGCGGCTGATGCTGCCTCCGGTTCTATTTCGAGTTCCGGGATGGATACCGGCACTTCCTCCGGCTCTACTTCCAGTTCCGGCATAGGTACTGACGCTGCCTCCAGCTCTGCGGCGGGTGCTGCCTCCGGCATTTTCTCCGGTTCCGGCTCTGCCTCCGTGATAAAATTGGTTTCCGGTTCTTCCTCCGGAATTTCCTCGTCCCCAAATTCCTCAAAAAGAGTTTTTAACTCTTCCAAATCCTCTTTGGAATTTCCTTTCGACGGGATTCCTGTTTCATCCGGCAGATCGTTTAAAACCGCCAGTGCTTCATCCAGTCCAACCTCATTATAATCTGCTTTCTTTGTCTTATTTTTTTCTTTATGTTGGAGTGCCGATGCGTTATCCAATAATTCATCCAGATAAGATTCTCCCTCTTTTCCTGCCATGATCTATCTCTTCCCTCCATTCAATCACAACAACAGACCAGTCTACTCCACATAGTCCGGTCTGTCTTTTCGCGCCTTAGATCTCTAGTTAAGCAACAGATCCAATTGTCGTACTAATTTTCCAATTTCCGGTTTTGACAACTGAGCATCTACCCCCAGTGCCTCACCCTTACGTTTCATCTCATCGTTTACCAGAGATGAGAAGATCACAACCGGCATACCATCAAATCTCGGATCATCCTTGATCAATTTTGTCAAATGATGTCCATCCATCTGTGGCATCTCGATATCTGTAATAACCAGTGAAATGTCTTTTCCAACTGTGCCTCCATCAGCCAGGATTTTCTGCAATGTATCCCAGGCCTCCTGTCCATTAGTCGTCGGGATCAGGTGAGTATATCCGGCACGACTCAGACATTTCTTCAGCATTTCAAGCAACAATGGGGAATCTTCTGCTAAAAGAATCGGGCATTCATGACGGGAACGTTCACCCATCGCATCAATATCGGATAATTTCAATCCTGTCTCCGGATTGATCTCCGAAACAATTTTCTCAAAATCCAGTACAATGATAATTCGATCCTCTACTTTTGCAATTCCTGTTGCCGCACTTTTTCCGGCAGCACTGATCGTAGAATCCGGTTTTGCAATATCTTCCCAGGAGATACGATGAATTCCAAGTACTTTCTGCACATGAAAAGCCGTATGCAAATTGTTAAAATTTGTAATTATGTACATATCGTTTGAAGTATCCCCAGACTCCGGAATTCCTAATGCTTTGGATAAATTAATGACTGTGATCAGCATATCACGCGGCATAAAGATTCCTTCAATAAACGGATGTGCATTTGGCACCGGTGTCGGTACCTGGTATTGACATAATTCACGAATTTTCGCCACATTGATTCCATAGTGCTGTGTTCCTACTACAAATTCCAATAATTCTAATTCATTGGTCCCACTCTCTAACAATATTTCTGTCTGTGCCATGATTGTCTCCTCCTTTTCCAATGGGTATTCTTCTAATCAGTCATCATCGACATCATCATACAGATCATCTGCTCCATCAAGTCCCATCGTGTGCAATGTACGGACTTTTCTTCGCTCTTCTTCTGCCGTCTCAAGAATATATTCTTTGATCTCAGAAGAATTTTTTATGTGCGTCAACATCAGTTTTGCATCGGTAATATCGCCGGAATAACAGATCACCGTACCCAGTTTAAAAATTCTTTCCCATAAACTGCGAACCAGCTTCACATCCTGAATCTTATACATCAGGGTATCATCCTCTTCCGTTCGAAGCAGCCCCTTTTTGATATTGATCTTTTTTTGACTAAGCGTATAGGTCGTAAATGATAACGGCAGGCCGAAAAACAAACTGCGTTTCTTTTCTCTATATTCATACTCCATGTCCATATCCAATCCTCCATGCTTCCATAATTATTATTTTAATGTTATCGTATGTGCTTTCTTATCTCCCTCTTTAATTGTGAGAGTAAGATTTTCTGCTTTTGCTGCATCCTTCGGAATGTTATACATGAGTACAACTTTTTGCTTTTCTTTTGCTTTTAACGTAGTTTTAAAATTATTCAATCCCCCGTTGGCAAGCATCGCAATGGTAGGATCGTATTGTACGTCATCCAGCTGCAATTCATAACTGATCCGCCGTTTGATCAGATCCACTTTCGTTTTCGCAGAACTTTTATTCTCTGCCACAAACGTAACCACAACAAAGGTTTCCCCTTTTTTGGCAATCATTGGAAAATCTGATTTTTTCGGATACTGGCTGCAAATATCATACGACTGATACGAGATGGATACGTTTTTTAACTGATATAACTCATCCATGGACACTTCCGGTATCGGTGTCTCTTCCGGCTGCTGCCCATCCTCCGACACTGCCGGGTCTGCCTCTGCTGCCGGCTCCTGTGTCCCTTCCGGCTGCCGGTCGGCTTCCGGAGTCGGTGTCGCTGCCGCCTCTGTATCGATCAATTTATTATCATAATTTGCATCGTGTTTTAACACCACTTCTGCTGCGTATTCTGCCACTTTATCCTGGTTTTCCTCACTCAGATTGGCAGAGGAACAGCCATTCAGTAAAGCTGCACTTAGGCAGAAACAGAGCATCAGGCATCCACTTCTTTTCATAAATGCACTCATCCCCTTTTCATATCATATAACTGTACCTATTATTTTAACATATTTTTGTCAAGACTGCAATTGCAGATTTCTAGTTTTCCGTCTTTTCATCAAGTTCAAACCAAAATTCCACACCATTGTCATAATTTTTCACACCATACGCCTGATTGTGTGCTTCCATAATTGCCTTAACGATCGACAAACCAATCCCGTTTCCAC
>DJNB01000175.1 GCA_002435545.1 Lachnoclostridium sp. UBA6475 | reverse complement strand
TCGTCCATCGTTACAATGGCATTTGCCTGCATTCCGTAGAGTTCTTTGATCTCATCCAATGCGCATTTGTCGCCCTTGCCTTTTTCCATTCGGTTCAAAGAAACCATAAGGCCGATGATTTCGACGTCGCCCTGTGCTTTCACGATAGGGAATGTCTCTTCGATGGATTTGCCGGATGTGGTAACATCTTCGATAATAACTACTTTATCACCATCTTTGATCTTACTTCCAAGTAAAATTCCGGTGTCGCCGTGGTCTTTTACCTCTTTACGGTTGGAGCAGTAGCGGATCTCTTTTCCGAACAATTCGGAAAATGCAATCGTCGTTGCTACGCTAAGTGGAATTCCTTTGTAGGCTGGTCCAAACAATACGTCAAAGTCATCTCCGTAATTGTCAAGGATTGCTTTGGCGTAATATTCCCCCAGACGTTTCAACTGGGATCCTGTGACATACGCTCCGGCGTTCATAAAAAACGGAGATTTTCTTCCGCTTTTCAATGTGAAATCGCCAAATTTCAATACGTCGCTTTCTACCATAAATTCAATAAATTCCTGTTTATACTGTTCCATCTTTGTTCTTCCTCCTTATTTATCGATTCACAATTCCGATAATATCCTGTATTCCGGACAGTTTTTCTTCTTTTACATATTTTTCCAATCCATCTATAATCTCGGATGTCGCATATGGGTTAAAGAAATTTGCTGTTCCGACAGCTACCATTGTCGCACCTGCCATCAAAAATTCGAGGGCATCTTCAGTATTCCGGATGCCGCCCATACCAAGGATCGGAATATTTACCGCATTTGCCACTTCATAAACCATACGCACCGCAACCGGTTTTACGCATGGGCCGGACATACCGCCCGTTTTATTGGCAAGTGCAAATGTCTTCCGGGCCACATCAATCTTCATGCCGGTAAGGGTATTGATCAGAGATACTCCATCCGCTCCCCCATCTTCGACCGCCTTTGCCATCTCCGCGATACTCGTCACATTGGGACTGAGTTTCATGATAACCGGCTGCTTAGCGATTGCTTTTACCTTTTTCGTGATATCTTCGGCACATTTAGGATCCTGGCCAAATGTGATACCGCCCGCTTTTACGTTCGGACAGGAAATATTAATTTCCAGCATGTCCACATCTTCGGAGGCAAGCCGCTCTACCACTGCCAAATATTCCTCTTCGGAATGACCGCATACATTCACGATAATTCTTGCGTTTTTCTCATGTAGAAATGCGAGATCCCGCTTAATGAACGTTTCAATTCCCGGGTTTTGCAGTCCGATCGCATTGAGCATTCCGCTCTTGGTCTCTGCGATGCGGGGAGTGGGGTTTCCCGCCCATGGCACATTGGCAACCCCTTTCGTCGTCACGGCACCGAGCTTTTCGAGATTCACAAATTCACTATATTCCATACCGGAACCAAATGTACCTGAGGCTGTCGTCACAGGATTTTTAAATGTTATTCCGGCAAAATTTACTTCCAGACTCATTTTTCGTCCTCCATTTCTGTCGCGCGCTTTTTTATAATTCTACTTCTGTAGAAAGAAAAACGGGACCATCTTTACATACGCGCTTGTTGTGTACGTTAGAATGGGAATCCACTTCTGTTGACTGACATACACAGCCAAGGCAGGCACCGATTCCACAAGCCATCCGCTCTTCCATAGACACATAGGTTTCGATGTTCTTTTCTAATCCGTACGCTTTTACTCCACGCAGCATCGGCATAGGACCACAAGCACAGATGACATCTGCTGTGAGATTTTTTTCATTCATGGCATCAATAACGGTGCCATGAGTTCCCACGCTTCCATCGTCTGTCGCGATAACGACATCCGCCACTTTGTCAAATTCTTCTTTCAAAAACATCGTCGCATCGCGGTATCCCAGCACAACCGTCGGACGTTCTTTGCATGCCTTTGCCAGGGCAAGCATCGGTGGGATTCCGATCCCGCCTCCGATCAAAACAGCCTTTTTTTGCGGAATTGGAAATCCATTTCCCAAAGGGCCAAGTACCTCAATCGTATCACCGGCGGATAATTCAGAAAACTCCTTCGTCCCTTCGCCGACTACGCGGTATACAAAACGCATCGTCTTTTCTTCGCGGTTTATTTCACATATACTGATCGGGCGCGGAAGCAGTCTGGCTTCACTCTTTGTATAGATTGAGACAAATTGTCCCGGCACTGCAGATTCTGCAATCTCTGGAGCATCTAACCATAAGCTAAACACTCCGGGAGCCAGCATAACTGACTCCCGGACATTGCAGAGACATTTTACCTTACTCATAAGTCAAAACCTCTCTTCTTTTTCTTTTATAAACTATTGCTCTTTTGCATCCAATGCATCTTTTGGAATTTCAAAATCTGCTGCGGAATCTACGTTTTTATAAATACAGGTCATATTCATGTCTTTCACTGTGATCTTCGCATCGGCAAGAGCGCTGGAAAGATCCACGGAATCATCGCTCTTATCCGAAGCTGCACTTTCCTTCATTTTGGAAATGATGGCATCCATTACTTTGTTCATCATATCCGTCATAGAATATGTAATCTTGTAGATATTCTCATCGTCACTGTCAAACCAGATCGTCATCTTGATATCTCCCATATTTTTAATGATCGTATCAAGAATTTCTTTGACTTCCTTTTCCTGCATCATCGCGCCCAGACCGCCGGTCATGGAAGACATCAGGTTTTCCATCATCTCCTGATTCTCTTTGGCACTTACCGTATATTCATATACCGCATACGTCTTATCATTTTCTGTCTGATCGTCTTTCTTTACATATTTGGAACTGTCTTCTGACAGCTGTTTTGACATATCTCCGGAAGACTGCATGATATCAACGGCATTTTCCATCTTTGTCTTCGTCCATGTGTCATTTGCTTTTGTATATACAACAAGGTCATTTCCATCTTTCTGCATATAAGTCTCTGTCGTTGTAGATACTCCGGCTGAAGTTATCGTCGCCGTCGTTTTTGCCTTCAACGGATCCTGGAAAGAAACTACATTCATCTTCATATCCATATCGGCATCCTGAGAAGTACCTGCTACTGCGATCGTCATCTTGCCGCCCATGGAAGCATCCATCTCAAAATTCTTTGCATTGTTGATCTTTGAAACGGAATTCTTGATCACGTCTTTTTCACTCTTTGCACATCCGGCAAGACTGCCGATTGTTAATGTCAGGCACAGCGCAAGTGCCAGTAATTTACTGATTTTTTTCATTTTCTTTCTCCTTTTTTGGGGGTTCCCCATTTGTTATAATATCGTTGACAGATCCTCTTTCATCGCAATCGCTGCTGCTCTCGATGCCTCTGCATAGCCCTCTTCTCCATAAGAAGCGTAAGCAGGCTGCTTGTATGCTGCGATAATTCCACGAGAGGAATTGACAATTGCGCCAAGTCCATCTTCGTTAAAATACGGTGCCAGATCTTTGGCTGTACCGCCCTGTGCACCATAACCGGGTACAAGAATAAAGGATTTTGGCATCACTTTACGAAGTACTTTTCCCATCTCCGGATACGTTGCGCCTACGACAGCACCGATATAGCTGTAACTGTCGCCCATGCAGTCAGCGCCCCAACGGGCTACATGTTCGCCAACCATTTCATATAATGGTTTTCCATCAATCTTCTGATCCTGGAATTCTCCGCTGGATGGATTGGAAGTTTTTACCAATATAAACAAACCTTTTTTCTCTTCTTTGCATACATCGACAAATGGTTTGATTCCATCGGTTCCAAGATAAGGATTTACCGTAATAAAATCCTCGTCAAACGGAGCAATTTTCGTATCTCCAATCTGCACTTTTCCAATATGCCCGGTCGCATATGCTGCAGATGTGGAACCGATATCTCCGCGTTTTACATCGCCGATTACGATCAAGCCTTTTTCTTTGCAATAATCAACGGTCTTTTTAAATGCGGCAAGACCTGGGATTCCAAACTGCTCATACATCGCAATCTGTGGTTTTACAGCAGGTACGATATCACAAATGGCATCTACAATGCCTTTGTTATACTGCCATACAGCCTCTGCGGCCGCTTCCAATGTCTCACCGGCTTCTGCGATCGCTTTTTTCTGGATATGCTGCGGGATATAATTCCACATAGGATCCAGTCCAACCACGATCGGAGCTTCCATTTTTTTGATTTTCTGAATCAATTGGTTGATCATATTTTTCTCTCCTCCTTCGTTTTATGCAAACGGATATACGATCGTACCATCTACAATCGTATATTGAATTGTTCCATACACTTTTTTACCGTCAAATGGTGTATTTTTTCCTTTGGAAACAAACGTGTTTTTATCTATGGTATATTCTTTGTCAATGTCCGCAATCGTAATGTCCGCCGGTTTTCCTGCCGCCAGAGAGCCGCCTTCGACTCCAAGGATACGGCATGGATTCAGACTCATGCGTTCCACGAGTCCGCTCATTGTCAAATATCCTTTTTTTACCAATTCCGTGACAGCAAGCGCAAACGCTGTCTCGGATCCGACAATTCCAAATGGTGCTTCTGCAATGGATTTCTTTTTCTCTTCTTCCCCATGTGGTGCATGATCGGTCGAAATGGCTTCTAAAATGCCCTGTTTCAAACCTTGTTTCAAACACTCCACATCTTTTGCCGTACGAAGAGGCGGATTCATTTTATAATTGGCATCATCTTCAAGAATATCATCTTCTGTCATGGAAAAATGATGCGGACATACTTCTCCGCTCACACAGACACCATCTTCTTTCGCCTTTTCAATCATCGTGACGCTGTCCGCCGTCGAACAATGACACAAGTGCAGTTTGGCACCGGTTTCCTTGGCAAGCAAAATATCTCTTGCTACGATCACATCCTCAACTGCATTGGTAATTCCCGGAATTCCAAGACGCTCTGCCACTTTTCCGGCATTCATCGCCCCTTTTCCTACCAGATTTTTATCCTCGCAATGTGCCATAACAGGGATGCCAAGACGTGCGGCTTCTTTCATTGCTTTTTCATATACAGCAGCATTCATGACGCTTTTTCCATCTTCGCTGATGGCCTTCGCACCGGCTTTTACCATTCCCTCAATGTCCGTCACCGTCTCGCCGGCTTGTCCAATTGTCACAGCTCCTACCGGATATACATGGATCGGGCTGTCTTTTTCCGCAATGTCCAGAACTTTTTTGATGCGTTCCGGAGAATCCGTGGACGGCTTTGTATTTGGCATAGGACAGACGCCGGTAAATCCACCTTTTGCAGCAGCCATCGTACCGGTTTTGATCGTCTCTTTGTATTCAAATCCGGGTTCCCGCAAATGCACATGAAGATCTACAAATCCCGGCATGACATATTTGCTGGAAGCATCTATCGTCTCATACTCGCCCGTCATTGTCTCTGCTATTTTTCCATCTACGACATATACATCTCCGACTTCGTCTCTTCCGGTTGCCGGATCCACAATATGTCCATTTTTAATCCATAGGTTCAATGAATAAATCCACCTTTCCAAAATCATCAAGCGTGAACTGGTTCGTAATTCCCGCTCTTTCGATATCCTTTAACACTGCCTGGTTGGTAATCACTTCCGGAAGTTCTTCCTTCGTCACCCATTTATAATCGTTTAGATCCTCGGCAAGGATAACTTCTTCCGACTGCGCAGTACATTCAAAGGCGATTCCGACGCTGCAGACTTCTCCAACGGTAAATCCCCAGGTATAAAGAGGTTTATCCATCAACACCGATAATCCTGTCTTTTCCTCCACCACTCGCTGTACAGCCTTTTCCGGTGTTTCTGAAAACTCAATGACTCCATCAATAAATTCCCACTGATAGGGATCAAATATACGATCGTCGTACCATTTTTCCACAACAAGGTAACGATCCTGGTACTGAACGATTCCTTTTACAAGAATACGATACTTATCCATGATAAACCTCCTTTTCCTTACGGATTACAACTATTTTGTACTAAATTATTTTGCAGTAATATAACCTTTTGCTTTCAACAGTTCTGCCATAAGAACAGCTCCACCGGCAGCACCACGTACTGTGTTGTGGGACAATCCTACAAATTTCCAGTCAAAGTAAGAATCCTCTCTAAGACGTCCGATGCTTACTCCAAATCCATTTTCATAATTTACATCCAAGGCAACCTGTGGACGGTCGTCTTCTTCCAAATACTGGATAAACTGTTTTGGCGCACTTGGAAGATTCAATTCCTGAGGTGCTCCCTTGAACTCTACCAATGCCTGAATCAATTCTTCTTTCGTCGGTTTCTGTTTGAAATTAACGAAAGCGGCTGCGGTATGTCCGTCCAATACAGGAACACGGATACACTGGCTTGTGATCAACGGAGTCTGTGCCTTTTCAATCTTTCCGTCTACCACTTTACCCCAGAGACGAAGCGGCTCCTGCTCACTCTTTTCCTCTTCTCCTCCGATATAAGGGATAATATTGTGTTCCATCTCCGGCCAGTCTTTAAATGTCTTTCCGGCTCCGGAAATCGCCTGATAGGTTGTTGCTACTACAACTGTAGGCTCAAATTTTCTCCAGGCAGTAAGTGCCGGTGCATAACTCTGGATCGAACAGTTTGGTTTTACACATACAAAACCTCTTTTTGTACCAAGACGTTTTTTCTGGCTTTCGATCACTTCAAGATGTTCCGGATTGATCTCCGGTACGATCATCGGTACGTCCGGTGTCCAGCGGTGTGCGCTGTTATTGGATACAACCGGAGTCTCTGTCTTTGCATACTCTTCCTCGATCTTTTTGATCTCTTCTTTGGTCATATCTACGGCACTAAATACAAAATCAACATCTTTGCTGACATTTTCTACTTCATTTACATTTTTAACGACAATTTTTTTCACTGCTTCCGGCATCGGAGTCTGCATTTTCCAACGTCCACCAACAGCTTCTTCGTATGTCTTCCCTGCACTTCGTGGGCTTGCTGCAATCACAACTACCTCAAACCATGGATGATTTTCCAAAAGGGAGATAAATCTCTGTCCTACCATTCCAGTACCACCAAGGATACCTACACGTAACTTGTCGCTCATTTTTAACCTCATTTCCTGTCACCGGATGTGACATATCTTCTTTTCTTTTTGCTCCTATACCTGCTTGATAAACAGCAAATACATAGTTGTTTATATTGTACTACATTTTTGGTGAGATTTCAAATAGAAAATGTACCATGTTTGTAGATGTTTTTTCGTTCCGTAATTTAACAGAAAAGTTTGCCTTTCGTGAGCGCTCGCGCTCCAACAAACGCACAGAAGTATCGACATGCCAAACACGCATGTCTGATACTTGTGTGTTTGTACTCACTTCACGCAAATCTTTTCTGCCAAATCACTGAAAAATCAACAAATCTACAAATATGGGTACAAGTATTCGTTTAAAATCCCTTATGGTTATGAAAAAAACAGAACTCCCTTTTACGATGAACCCCCATACTAATATGAATTCTTTCCTATAAATTATATATTCATTTTCCCCCATAATCCTTATTTTTTGCTGTAGTCTTGATCAGAAAATGTGTCCCTTGTTTTCCCAACGAGGGATTTCGAACGCCGCCGGTGCATAGAGGGCGTGTTTTGCCCTCATGCACCGCTGCGAGCGTTCTCTAAGCGCAAGCGGTCCCGAAGTGGGAAAATAAGGGGCATATTTATGATGATAAACTACAGCAAATTTGCTACAACTTTTCTTTGACTTTTATATCCAGATGTGGTATTGTAAGGGAGTATCAATTATTTATAGTTTTAGGAGGCAAAAAACATGAAAGGTACAGTTAAATGGTTTAATGCTAAAAAAGGATTTGGTTTCATCTCTGACGAAGAAGGAAACGACGTATTTGTTCACTTTTCTGCTTTACAGATGGACGGTTTCAAAGTATTAGACGAAGGCGACGAAGTCGAGTTTGAAGTTGTCAACGGAGAAAAAGGTCCACAGGCAGCAAACGTAACAAAGTTATAATCGAATTTAATGACTAATTTTTATAAATGAAAGGGTAGTTTTTATTCTGGATGCAGAATAAAAAAACCGAATATCGGATGTAAAAGTTTAGAATTACAATGTGGTTGTAACCAAAAGAACAGTGGAACGAATGAATCTTTCTTTCGTTCCACTGTTCTTTTTCTTGGTTTATTTTCTTAGTTTAGTCTTCGTACTTTTCGCAGCCCTCGAATATGCCGACACTTCGACTCAGATTTTTCGGAAGACCTGCTGCATAGCACAATTTATCACAATTCTTAAATGTATACTCCATCTCTTCAATCGTATTCGGAAGCTGTGGCACATTTTCCAGCGCGTCACAATCATAAAATGTCATTGTAAGTTTCGTCACGCCGGTCGGAATGCTCGCCGGAATTGCCAGCAAAGTCTTACATCCTTCAAACGTATTTGTCATCGACGTCACCGTATCCGGAATTGCCGGTGCTGACGAAAGGCTTTCACAGCCGCTGAACGTCCAATCCAGATTGATAAGTTTTGTCGGAAGGGTTGGTGCCGTTGCTAAATTTTTACAATTTTTAAAGGTAGCATACAAACTTGTTATACCTGCCGGAATTGCCGGTGCTGTCTCCATTTTTTCGCATCCTTCAAAAGCATTGGAAATTTCTGTTAAATTCGTTGGTAATGCTGCAACGGAACAGAACTCACTGCAGTTTTTGAAAGTTCCTTTCATGCTTGTAACGGTGGATGGGATGGTTCCCACCATCTCTAGTTTTTCACATCCCGCAAACATATAATCCATGTTATCGATCTTCACACCGCTCTCAAATGTGACTGCCTGAATGCCTGCTTTTTTATTGGAAGCAAACACACTCGCCTTTACGCGGTCTTCATAATGTCCACCAAATACCACCTGATAGGACGACTTCTTTCCATCTACGGTAACATCCATCTTGGCAGGGATGCTCAAAGCCGTCTTGGTTCCAATATATTTTTTCAAAAGAATGGTCTTATCTGTCTCATGCAATGTGTATTCCCAATCGCTCGCATCACTCTTTGTAAAGGTAAATTTCTTACTGCATTTACTGCATTTTCCACTCGCATCGTACTGATGTCCGCTGGCGGTCATGCGCTGCTGCACTTCACCACAGCCGGTTCTTGTACACTGCCTCTGCTGCATACCGAGAACGCCGTGGCTCGCTGCCGTCTTTTGTGCCCAGCTTCCAAACTGATGTCCCAGCGGAGGAATGACTTCTCTCTCAATCGTACTGCTGCACGTCTTTACATTTCCTGACGCATCTTTATAGGTGTTGGTACAATGTTTTGTCCTTACACCCCTTGTGGCGCAGCCCGGATTTATATCGATCGTATACGTGGAACTGTAATTGTGCCCGGTTGCATTTAAAATTTCAATCTTATCCACGCCACATGATACGGTTTTTCCATCTTTCGTATAGGTATTGATACATTTATAATGTTCCGAACCGTCTTTCGTACAGGTTGGTTCCACCGTATCGGCGGCAATGATCTGCCAGTTATGGCCGGTCGCCGGAATCAGCACCTCATTTTTTGTGTCTTTACACAACTGGCATTGTTCACATTTTTTTCCATTTGTCGTACAAGTCGGCTCACGCAGCGTCACTTCCTGAAATTGATGCTGCAGTTTAGGGATCGGCTTTCTCTGCGTCTTTCCACAGCCCGCCCGCTGACAAGTCTGCGTTAAAACTCCGGTATTATAACAATCCGGCTCGCTCGTCCTCACACCGGCATCCCAATCATGGCCAAGCGGTTTGATCGATTCAATATCCGTGCGGTATGTACATCCTGTCCTCTTGCAGTGTCTGGATCTTTTTCCAAACTCCGTACACGTTGCCGCTTTATCCACTACATAGTCTCCCAGATCATGGCCAAGCTGGGGAACGCTCTCTTTCTTTGTCTCCCCGCAGACCTGACAGGTAAGCACCTTTACACCACTAAGGGTACATTCCGGCTCTTTCGTAATCACACCGGCATCCCACGTATGTCCGAGTGCATCCAAAGAAACGGAACTGTTTTCACCACATGTAAGGCAGGTGCAAAGTCTGGTTCCTTTTGTTGTACATCCCGGCTCCACAGTAATCTTTCCATACGTCCATGTATGACCGGTTGCATCAATTGTCTCTTTTTTTACTCCCGCACATCCATCGACCAGACAATGAAATGTTCTTTGTCCGGCTGTTGTACACGTCGGACTTTTGGTAATTTCTCCCAAATCCCACGAATGTCCATTTGCCGGGATTGGATCCGTCTTAGTCTTTTGGCAGACTGTACATGTATATTCCATTTCACCTGCTTTCGTACAGGTCGGCTCCGTCTTAACCGTGCCATTTGGCGCCCAGGTATGGCCTTTGGCCGGGATGGCTTCTCTCTTTTTCTCTCCACAGTTCTGGCAGGTATCTTCCTGTTCTCCCACCTGATCACAGGTAGGTTCCGTCACAGTCTTGCTAAGCCAGCTGTGTCCTGTCGCAGCAATTGGCTCTTCCCTCACTTTTGAACATTTTGTACAAGTCGAACGGCGCAGACCTTCTTTTCCGCACTGCGCATCTTCGACTACCGCCCACGGCCCCCACACATGCTGGCAGGCTCCCTGCACAACCACGATCGTACACGTTGCCGTAACCCGGCCGGAAGATACGGTAATAACTCCCGTCGTACCGATTGGAGTATCTTCTGTGATAAAAATACGCCCATCCTGGTAGACATTGATACCTCCATGAAAATCACAGCTCCACAACAATTTGTCTGTTGCCGTAACCGGGAAAACCGTCGCAATCAACTGATCGCTCTCACCGGCGGCAAGCTCAATGCTGGTTCGATCCAGTGTAATTTTCGTGATGGAACTCCGTGCCGCCAATGCACTCATCTCCAGATTATCCAACGCCGCCTGCACAGCATTTTGCGGCTGCACTGTCTTTGGTGCCACGGTTGGAAGGGCAAGGCTTCTGGTCTTTGGCGCTGCCACCCTTATTTTAACTTTCTTTTTTATCTGCTTTTTCGCCTTTGAACGGATTGTAATCGTCGCAGTTCCTTCGCCCTTTGCCTGAACCACACCGGTTTTGCTGACCGTAAGGATTTTCTTATTGGAAGACGAAAATGTCACTTTCTTATTTGCAGTTTTCTTCGGTTTTACCTGATACGAAAGCGTTTCTTTTTCTCCTTTTGTCATTTGAACCGAAGCTGCTGCCGTGATTTTTTTCGGCTGAATCTTCTTTTTTGCCTCACTTGGCGTATCATTTATAAAAATGGAAAAAAGAGCAGCCAACGATACTGCCCCCGCAATTGCACATATTTTTATTTTGTTATTTCCTTTTTTCATGCAGATCCTCCCCTTTCAAGGCGGTAATTTTTCCTATTCTAACCACGAAAATGTCCAAAATAGTACCTATAATATATATCGGCACTCCCCCCGAATTAGTAAACAATAAAAGACAAAAATTCTCCATCGCACGCCTGTGACAGGTAATATTCTGCCACAACGAGATCCTGCGGTTCGTCCACATCAATTCCATGTTCTTTCGTAAGCACATAGCCCATCTGATTGTCATTCAAACTGGTCTGCGGGTTTAATTCGGAGGCTTTATTGATGTAAATCGCTCCATTGATGCGATAGTACTTTTTCATATCCTGTCTGCGTACATCGCTGTTTTCAGATACAATTTTTTCCAATTCATTTTCTTTGTTAAACGAACGCATAAGAACCGGTGACTCCGTTGCTTCCGAGACACTCACAAGCGATTTCTGTTCTTTGCGGATAAAATATTCCAGCGCTTTTGTCACATCTTCTGCATTTCGCAGAGGGCTTGTCGGCTGAAGAAGTACGATAATGTCAAAATGTTCTGCTTTCCGCTCGTAAAATTCGACCGCATGCATAACGACATCAATGATCTTTGCCTCATCCGTAGCCAGTTCATCCGGGCGTGAAAAAGGAACGATTGCTCCCGCACGCATGGAAATGTCAGCGATCTCTTCATCTTCGGTAGAAACGATCACTTTATCAATATATTGACACTCTTTCGCCGCTTCAATCGTGTACTGGATCATCGGCTTGCCTGATATCGCTTTTACATTTTTTCTCGGAATCCCCTTGCTCCCCCCACGGGCAGGGATAACTGCAAGAACTTTTTTATTGTCGATCATATCCTTCCTCCGTTCGTCACATTCTCCTGCTGGTATCACGAAAACATTCTATCTATTTCCTATTATACACAATTTTCTTTGATTTCACAATGCTTAATTGTACATAAATCCTTTACAACTTCTCCGGCGATGATAAGTCCGGCGACGGATGGCACAAATGCGACGCTTCCGGGGATGTCCCGCCGTTCGGTGCATTTATGTTTGGCTCCCGGCGGACAGATGCAGTGTGTCCGGCAGCTGATACTCATATCCTCGATCGGTCTGGTCGGAAGTTCATCCGAATAAACCACTTTCAACTTCTTCACTCTGCGTTTTTTCAATTCCCGGCGCATCACTTTTGCCAACGGGCAGACTTTGGTTTTGTAAATGTCCGCCACTTGAAAA
>DJNB01000249.1 GCA_002435545.1 Lachnoclostridium sp. UBA6475 | reverse complement strand
GCGCTAGCGACTTGGTACAATTTATATTATGAGAGGTGACAAATATGTGTGATGTAAATAAATATTCAAATATGTTTCAAGATATGAAAACTTTGCAGCCAGAGGATACGCTTCAACTTATTATGCAGGCAAAGGACAAAGATGAAAGAGATTTTTTTGAAATGCTTGGGAATTTTTTGCTGCAGAAAAAGCAAAAAGAAGTTATTGAAAGGAATTTGTTCTGAATGGAGAAATATATTTTGATTGCCGGTGTTAATGGAGCGGGAAAGTCGACACTGTATCAAACATTAGATTCTTTAAAAGGTATGAAGAGGGTTAATACGGATGAAATAGCGAAACAAAGAATTGCATATCGTGTTGCACACGGTGGGCATGGTATTCCTGATGTAGATGTTGAACGTAGGTATACGGAAAGCTTTAAAAATTTGAAAGAAATTAAATCAAAATGTGATAGTGTTGTTTTATATGATAATACAACAGTGTTTAATCGGTTTGCTGTTTATAAAGAAAATGAGTTGTATATGATAACGGATAATGTTCCTAATTGGTTTCAAAAATATGTTAAGTAATAAAGGTGTGGGGTGAAATGAAAAGAAAATCTCTCTGCCTCTCTAACTGGCATCCAAAAATAAACAAAACTGGATATTTTCAAAGTGCCAGATATAGTGTATCATTCAAAATGAACATGTTCTTAATAAACACGATAAGTATTAGGAGGATGACATAAAATGAATGAAAGATACAAATTAAATAAAGAATTGGCACAGATGTTAAAAGGCGGCGTTATCATGGACGTTACGACACCGGAGCAGGCGAAGATTGCAGAAAATGCAGGAGCTTGTGCAGTTATGGCGCTGGAGCGTATTCCGGCAGATATCCGCGCAGCCGGCGGTGTGGCTCGTATGAGTGATCCAAAGATGATCAAAGGAATCCAGGAGGCCGTTTCCATCCCGGTTATGGCGAAGTGCCGTATCGGACATTTTGTAGAAGCACAGCTTCTGGAAGCCATTGAGATTGACTATATCGATGAAAGTGAAGTGCTTTCACCGGCAGACGATAAATATCATATTGATAAGACAAAATTCAAAGTACCGTTTGTATGTGGAGCAAAAGATCTTGGCGAGGCATTGCGCCGTATCAATGAAGGAGCATCCATGATCCGTACAAAAGGTGAGCCGGGAACCGGTGATGTGGTACAGGCAGTACGTCATATGCGTATGATGAATCAGGAAATTGCAAAGATCACATCGATGCGTGAGGACGAACTGTATGATGAAGCAAAGATTTTGCAGGTTCCTTATGATCTGGTTCAGTATGTACATGACAATGGCCGTATTCCGGTTGTAAACTTTGCCGCAGGCGGTGTGGCTACACCGGCAGACGCAGCACTTATGATGCAGCTTGGCGCGGAAGGCGTCTTTGTCGGATCCGGTATCTTTAAATCCGGAAATCCGGAAAAACGTGCACAGGCAATCGTAAAAGCAGTTACCAATTATACCGATGCCGATATGATCGCAAAACTTTCCGAGGATCTTGGAGAGGCAATGGTAGGTATCAATGAGCAGGAAATTGAACTTTTGATGGCAGAACGTGGTAAATAATGGAAAGGAAGTGAGCCTCATGAAAATAGGTGTACTTGCTGTTCAGGGAGCGTTTGCCGAGCATTGTAAAGTGATGGAAAACCTTGGAGTGTCCTGTGTTGAGATCCGGCAGGCAAAAGATCTGGATCAAAAACTGGACGGGTTGATCCTGCCGGGTGGCGAAAGCACGGTACAGGGAAAACTTTTGCGCGAACTCGGTATGTTTGACACGGTAAAAAAACGGATCGAAGAGGGGCTGCCGGTACTTGCGACATGCGCCGGACTGATCCTGCTGGCAGAAAAAATTGCCGACGATACGACCGTACATTTGGCGACGCTGCCGGTTACCGTGAAACGAAACGCCTATGGCAGACAATTGGGAAGTTTTTATACGGAGCATGAATTTGAGGGGATCGGTAAGATCCCGATGACATTCATCCGCGCACCATACATTGAGTCCGTCGAGCCGGGAGTACAGATCCTTGCAAAAGTAGACGGAAATATCGTAGGTGTGCAGTACCAAAACCAGATTGCCATTTCTTTCCATCCGGAACTGGATGAGAGCCGGGCGATACATAAAAAGTTTCTGGCAATGTGTGAGAAAATGGCAAAAGCGGCCTAAGTGGGAAAAAGGAAGAAATTTCCATAAAATATTATAAAAAAAATTAAAACACCATATCTTGTACGAGATGTGGTGTTTTTTTGCGCTGTCGCTATATATGGTATTGGGAATAGGCGCGAAACCCGAAAAATAAGGCATTGCCTTGAAAATGTGTCAAAAAAATGCTTGCTTTTATCCCAGAAATGGAGTAAAATTTGAGTAAAAGTGGAGCAAAGTGGAGAAAAGTGGTATAAAGTGGAGGGCAGGGGGGAGACTTGTGGAGTTGCTTCATCTTTCATTCTCCCAAGTCTCACAACCCGCCTCGGTAAAAAACGAGTACCGCAGACCACAGAGGGAAGTTGGTGAAGTCTTATGTTTATGGGTACATACGATCATAGTATCGATACAAAAGGAAGAGTGATTGTTCCCGCAAAGTTCCGTGAAGAACTGGGGGATTCTTTTGTAGTGACACTTGGTCTGGACGGATGTCTGTTCGTGTATCCACAGGAAGACTGGGAAAACTTCGTAAAACAGCTGCAGGAACTTCCGGGCAGCAAAGAAGCACGTAAGTTACAGCGTTATTTTATGGCAGGAGCTGCTTCGTGTGAATTGGACAAGCAGGGAAGAACATTGATCCCGGCTAATTTGCGTGAAAAAGCCGGACTGGAGAAAGATATCGTCTTTGTCGGTGTGATGGGCAAAGTCGAGATCTGGAGCAAAGAACGCTGGGCAGAAAATGATGACTTTGATAACGTAGACGATATTGCAGAACATATGTCGGATTTGGGACTTTCCTTCTAATCAGGCAGTACATAGAAGGGGGCGCGCAAAACGATGGAATTTAAACATGTTTCCGTATTACTTGATGAATGCATCGAGGGACTGGCGGTAAAGCCGGATGGCATCTATGTGGACGGAACTCTTGGAGGAGCCGGACATGCCTTCCATGTATGTGAGAGATTGTCGGAAAAGGGACAGTTTATCGGAATCGACCAGGACGAAGCGGCGATCCGGACTTCGACAGAGCGCTTGCAGCCGTTTGGAAACCGTGTACACCTTGTGCGGAGCAATTATGTCAACGTAAAGCAGGTAGTAAAAGAACTGCAGATAGATAAAGTAGATGGGATCCTTTTGGATCTTGGCGTATCTTCGTATCAATTGGATACGAAAGAACGCGGATTTTCGTATATGGCAGATGCGCCGCTGGATATGCGTATGGATCAGAGCCGGGATTTTACGGCGAAAGATCTTATAAACACTTATCCGGAGGAAAAATTATACGAGATCATAAAACACTATGGGGAAGAGCGGTATGCAAAAAGTATCGCGAGAAATATCTGTAAAAAACGACAGGAAAAAGAGATCGAAACGACGGGAGAACTCGTCGATATTATAAGAAGTTCCATGCCGGCAAAGGCAAAAAATGGAAAAGGCCACCCGGCAAAGCGGACGTTTCAGGCGATCCGCATTGAACTCAATCACGAGCTGGATGTTTTGCAGGACGCTTTGGAGGATATGGTGGAACTGCTCAATCCGGGAGGAAGATTGTGCATTATCACATTTCATTCTCTGGAAGACCGGATCGTGAAAAACTTTTTCCGAAAAATGGAAAATCCATGCACCTGCCCGCCGGATTTCCCGGTTTGTGTATGTGGGAAAAAACCAAAAGGAAAAGTAATTACCAGAAAACCGATTCTTCCGGGTGAGGAAGAATTAGCAATAAATTCACGTTCAAAAAGCGCAAAATTACGTATATTTGAGCGGGGAGAATAAGAAATGACAGGAGGATTATGATGGCAGTGAAGACAAGATATGTGTATGGCACGGAAGCAGAAAAATTGTATGCTGCACCGAGACGCAGACCGGAGCATGAAACAGAGCGTCGTCCGGAGCGCAGACCGGCAGTCAGACCACAGCCGAAACAGCGTGTGGACAAAGTGTCCGTTTTGCTGATCGCGCTTACGTTTGCGGTTGCATTTGGCATTTGTTTTTCTTATGTGCAGATGCAGTCCAAGAAGACGATGCTTAGTAAAAATGTGGTTGCTCTGGAGAGCGAAGTGATGGAGATGGAGAAGGCGAATTCCAATGCCTCACAGGCGTTGCAGGAGAATCTGGATCTGTCTGCGGTATACAAAAAAGCCACAAAAGAGCTTGGCATGAAGACGGCATCACAGAGCCAGATATATACGTATGAGAGCAAGAAGAGTACGCAGGTACGTCTGCATAAAAAATAAAGTGCCTGGAAGAAGGGAAGATAGATGGAAACCCGTATGAGACAACGCAGAGTACGAAGAAGAAGGACAAAACGGTTTACCCATAATATGAAAGTGGGCTTACTGCTTGTATTGATAGGGTGTTTTGTGGTTTTTGGCTGCTTGCTTTTTAATATATGCCGGTACAACCGGGATAAGGGAACCACGTATAAAAAGAAAGTGCTTGCACAGCAGTCTTATACGAATGCCGTGCTTAATTACCGCAGGGGAGCGATCAAGGACCGCAACGATACGGTGCTTGCACAAAGTATACGAAAATTTAACCTGATCATAGAACCACGATCCTTAGCGACAAAAGAAGAGATCAAAAAAGAAACGTTGACTCAGATTGCCGCTTATTTTGCGTTTGATACAAGCGTTATCGAAAAGATCATAGAAGACAATCCGAATTCCATGTATCAGCATGTAGATGGACTGAAAGAACTTTCGGCAGAACAGGTGAATGGCTTTAAAAAAGCGATGAAAGATAATGACAAGATACAGGGCGTGTGGTTTGAAGAAACGTATACGAGAAATTATCCACTCAAACAGATTGCCTGTAACATTGTCGGATTTACTTCTTCCGATGCCCAGGGAACGTATGGCGTGGAAGGAAGTTATAACGACGATCTGAACGGAAAAACGGGGCGCGAATATGGATATTTCGATGCAAATATGGAATTCCAGCGCACGGTAAAGAAAGCAACCAATGGAAATAATGTCATTCTTACCATCGATGCCAATGTGCAGCGGCTGGTGGAAAAACAGATCAAAAAATATAATGAAGAAACGGGTGCGGAAAACATTTCTGTACTTGTAATGAACCCGAATAATGGTGAGATTCTTGCCATGGCATCAAAAAATACATACGATCTTAACGATCCGAGAAATCTGTCTTCCATGTATACGCAGGAGCAGATTGACGGGATGGATGAAAAAACCACAAGTGAGGCACTCATGTCCATGTGGTCAAATTTCTGTGTGTCCTCTGCATATGAGCCGGGATCGACATACAAACCATTTACGGTGGCAGCAGCACTCGATGAGGGGGTTGTGAAAGATTCCGATTATTTTAACTGCGATGGAGGACTTACGGTATCCGGTGTTCGGATCCGGTGTTCGAACCGTTCCGGCCATGGAAGCATTTCGCTGGAAAAAAGTCTGATGGAATCCTGTAACAGTGCGTTGATGGCGATTGGACAAAAGTTAGGACGCGCAAATTTCAGTAAGTACAATGAAATCTTTGGATTTGGACAAAAGACAGGAATCGATCTGCCGGGAGAGACGGCGGGGCTGATTCATAAGGAAGAGGAATTGAATCCGGTGGAACTTGCGACAAGCAGTTTTGGACAGACACAGACGGTTACGATGGTACAGATGGCAGCCGGTTTTAGTTCCCTTGTCAATGGCGGGGATTATTATGAGCCGCACATTGTCAAAGAGATTCAAAATGAAAACGGTGCTATTGTGAAGAAAATGGAACCGGTTGTCGTGAAAAAGACCGTTTCGGATAAGACAAGCAGTCTGATCCGCCAATACATGAAAGCGACGGTAGAAGATGGAACGGCAGCGCCGGCTGCAGTGAAAGGCTACTCGATCGGTGGAAAGACGGGAACGGCGCAGAAGCGTCCGGTGTCAGAGCGCAAATACCTGGTATCTTTTCTGGGATGTGTACCGGCAGAAAATCCGGAAGCCGTTGTCTATGTGATCATTGACGAACCGCATGTGGAAGATCAGGCACATAGTACGTATGCGACAGAATTTGCTTCAAAGATCATGAAAAAGATTCTTCCGTTTTTGGAAATTTATCCGGAAAAGGAGGAAGAACCGAAAGCGACAGACAAACCGCAGGATGACAGTACGGAACCGGTGGGTGAAGATACGGCCGGACAGGATCCGGCTGGCAGCGGACAGTAAGCGGAATATTTTTACTGTATAAGAATACATTAGTAAAGATATTTATTTCAAAAGCAGGGGCTTTGGAATGGAGGCAGGATGCTTGTCGGTCACAAAACGTACCAAAGACAGAGTTTGTTTTTGGTATTTTTTGTATGTACTCTTGTTGCATCGATCCTTCTCGTGAGACTGGGGTATCTTATGCTTACAAAAGCAGATTATTATGGCGTGAAAGCAAAAGAACTTCATGAAAGAGAGCGAACGATAAAGGCAGAGCGGGGAAAGATTCTTGACAGGAATGGAAATGTTCTGGCAGGCAATGTGTCGGTATCGACGATTTCCGTCATCCACAGTCAGGTAAAAGAACCGGAAAAAGTAATTTCCGTGTTGAGTAAGGAACTTGGTATCAGCGAAGCGGAAATCCGGAAAAAAGTGGAAAAAGTTTCCTCTCGTGAAAAGATAAAATCCAATGTTGAGAAAGAAATTTCAGACCGGATACGAGCCTATAAACTGGCAGGTGTGACGGTGGATGAAGATTATAAACGATATTATGAATACGGGTCGCTTGCTTCCAAGGTGATTGGGTTTACCGGTGGAGATAACCAGGGAATTGTTGGTATTGAAGTGGCTTATGAGTCCGTATTAAAAGGTCTGGATGGTTCGATACTTACGATGGCAACTGCCGGAGGTGTGGAGATCCGGAATGGAGCAGAGGACCGTAAGGAACCGATTGCCGGCTGGGATCTGACAACAAGTCTGGATCTCAATGTGATGCAGTATGCGACACAGGTAGCCAATACGTTATTAGAACAGAAACAGGCAAAAACGGTAGAAATCATCATTATGAATCCACAAAACGGAGAAATCTATGCGATGGTAAATGCGCCGGAATTTGATCTCAATCATCCTTATACTCTTACGGAGGAAAAAGAGGGGATGAGCCAGAAGGAAAAAATGACAGCCCTGAATGCCATGTGGAGAAATCTTGCGGTCAGTGATACGTATGAGCCGGGATCAACGTTTAAGGTGGTGACGGCGGCGACGGCACTTGACAAAGGGGTTGTAAAGATGACAGAC
>DJNB01000158.1 GCA_002435545.1 Lachnoclostridium sp. UBA6475 | reverse complement strand
TATCCGTCAACAGCAGTAAAGACGGCAGAAAAGAAAGCGGTAGAGACAAAAACCACCGACAATACCGGTGTAGTGTACGAACCGTCTGATGCTTCTGAAAGCAAGACAGGCAGTTCTTCCAAAGTAACGGATTATCAAAATGTGATCAAACAATTAAAAGGGGAGCTTAGCACCAAGAATCAGCAGCTGCAGAATCTTGTCGATCAGCTTCTCAGCAAACAGGCAAAGAAATATACAACATTGAAAGATCTCTTCACAGATATCAAAGATGGAAAGATCGATGTTGACCCGGCTACTGTCGCACAGGCACAAAAAGATGTTGCCGATGACGGTTACTGGGGCGTTGCCAAAACAAGCGACCGTTTGGTTGACATGGCAAAAGCATTGAGCGGCGGCGATTCTACAAAAGCAGATGAATTAATCGCTGCAATCAAAAAGGGATTCGATCAGGCAGCCGATGCCTGGGGCGGTGAACTCCCTGAAATCTGCCAGAAAACCATCGATGCTGCAGTACAAAAGTTAAATGACTGGAAAAGTGGACAGGCAGATGCCTAAGCCATTCATAAGAACCGTTTATACAAAAAAGACATTCGCACTGACGCGTAGTTTCGGTGCGAGTGTCTTTTTTATTGAGAATATCGGGAGCTAGATCCGGATCCATTTTATAACAGACCATTTGCTGTATCGTTTCTTTTTCTTTACTGTCATCCAGGTTCTTGCCCTTACACCAATTTTGGAATTTTTTGCCAATAACCGAATTTTAAATCTGCCGTTAAACTTCTTGATCGACAGTTTTTTCTTCGTTATTTTCTTGAAACGTTTTCCGGTAGTTGTATAATATAGATCAATATATTTTCCCTTATACTTCTTTACTACTATTTCAAGATACGATATTTTGCCGTCCTTTTTCTTTTTGACTGCTATCGTCGGCCGTTTGATGTATTTAATAACAATTTTTTTCGTTAAATTTATCTGGTTTCCCGGCTGCTTTGTTGCTTTCGGGACATCCGACGGCACAATTGACGGGATTTCCGACGATTGTGAAGGTGAGTTTTGCAACGGATTCGGTGTCTCCGGCACTTCCGGCAAAATGGTCGGCACTGACGACGGGTTTGGCAATGGCGCCATCGTTCCCGTCGGCATTTGTGTCGGAACTCCACTCGCCTCCGGACTTTCGATCGGAGACGGCTCCGGCGTCTGCGTCGGATCCGGTGTCTCCGGCACTTCCGGCGATGCATCCGGCGCTCCGGACGGCACTGCAGTCGGTGATGCGACAGGCAAACCGATTGGCGATGCCGATGGTGATGGCGCCACTGTCACATCCGGCGTTCCCGTTGGCGTTTCTGTCGGAACTCCACTTGCCTCCGGACTTTCAATCGGAGACGGCTCTGACGTCTGCGACGGATTCGGTGTCTCCGGCACCGTCGGCGATACGTCCGGCGCTCCGGACGGCAATGCGGTCGGTGATGTGACAGGCAAACCGCTTGGCGATGCCGATGGTGATGGCGTCACTGTCACATCCGGCGTTCCCGTCGGCATTTCTGTCGGTTTTCCGCTTGTCTCCGGGCTTTCGATCGGCGACGGCTCTGGCGTTTGCGATGGATTCGGTGTCTCCGGCGCTCCGGACGGCAATGCAGTCGGTGATACGGTCGGCAGTGTGACCGGCGATACGGTTGGCGATGGTGCCGCCGTTATATCCGGCGTTCCTGTCGGCGTTACCGCAGGATCTGTAGCGGCAGGTGCGCCTGTCGGTATTGTCGTCGGTTCCTGCGTTTTCAGATCATCCGCTTTGCTTATCTCCAGAGTGCTGCCTAACTGTCTGCCCTCGCTGTCTTCTGCCAGAACATTTTTCAAATGCCCGCATTCTGAACATTTTTCAGCTGTTATTTTCAATTCTGCCGCGTCATATAACACAATCGTTTCCGGCGTATGCTCATGATCGCTTTCGATCTGCACCGCTGCCCCTGCACTTTTTGCATTTTTCTCTACGTAACTTCCTGTAGAGGCTGTCATATGTACGACCAGATTTTGTGCTTTTTCCGTTGGTATCGAAAGGGTAAACTGGCTCGGCTTTGTCACATACAGGTCTTGCAGAGAAGAAACCGTAAGCTGCAGCGGCAATGTGCCGCCCAGATACACAAACTGCAGGTTATCCGAATCATTCTTTTTTAAAAAAGCACGATTTCTCTGCTCGCCAATGTATACACACTGCAAGGAGTGTGTCTGCTCCAGCAGCGTTTCCTGGCTAACCTCTGTACTGAGCAGCATATTGGCATAGATACATTTTAACTTCACACAGGAGGCAAATGCTGTCAGTCCGACATTGGCATAATCAAACACGGCGGATTCCAGCGAATAACAGCTTCGGAAAGCGTCTTTTCCGATTGTTTTTACTCTCGGAGCAAAAACATGCTTTATTTTCGATTCCTGAAAGGCATAATACCCAATTTCAATAACATTATCCCAGGAATCCAGCTCGCTTATCGCGGATTTCCAAAAGGCATGCGCTCCAATCTGCCAAACTGTTTCCGGAAGTTCAAACGTCACTGCCGCGTCTCCAAAATATCGGTAAATACTCTGCTTATTGCGACTGTAAAGGGCACTGTCCTCTACCTCAAAGAACGCATTTGCCTCATCGACCGTGATACCTTCCAGCTCCGGCATCCCAGATAACGCATTTATCTCACGAAGTCTCTTGCCGATCTGCAGATTACACGTATCTTCTCCGATTGCATTCATCGGCAGTGAGGTAACCACATATTTTTCTCCCTCTTTTTCCACATAATCCGGGATAATCACTGTCTCTGTTGTATCCGCTTCCCCGTCAGACGTTGTCGCCGCAGCCGTTCCATCGTTTTTCAGACTGTAGTACACGCCGCATTCATCCCGATTATCGTCATCTAATGTATGGACAATGTCTGTATGCATGTCCGATGCACTCTCTCCCTCTGATGGCTGCCAGACTTCCGCAGCCGGTGTCTGTTCCTTATATTGGACGCCTTCCCACACCTTTAACGTGTCAATGTTACTGCAATCGTAAAAGGCTCTTTCATCAATCATTACGGCTCTTCGCAGATCCGTTGGCTGAACCTTGCTTTTGCTAAATGCTGCATACCCGACATAGTTTAAATTCGACGTATCCAGCGCAGATATCTTACTGCGGAAAAATGCATAGTCATCCACCTTGCAAACGGTATCCGGCAATGTAAATGCGCTAAAATTCTTTTTCTGCATCGGACTCACGATCACTTCAGTTTTCTCTTTGTCCAATACGACTCCGTTATAATTCGTCATATACGGGTTTTCTTCCGGCACAACGATCTCTTTGATCGAGTTATTTACCGCCATATCATCGCCCCAGACAGGCTTTGTATAGTACAGATTCACCGTCCCCCGCGCGCAGTACACCGTCTCACAGCCGGAATCATTGAGCGAAGTCAGATTAAATTTTTTGATCGTTTCCGGCAGGTACAGTGTCTTTACCATATCGCAGCTGTTAAACGCGGATACCGCTGCATTATTCACAACATATACAACCCCATCGCTGATAACACGATCCGGGATATGAATCTCCGTCCGGTCCAGAATCTTCTGACTCTTTACTGCAGCATATCCATACGACTTATCAAGTTCGTATACAAGCCCCTGCTCGTCCGTCAGATTCTCATCTAACGGCAGGGTCGTATAAGTATATGTTTTCTTTCCTTCCGTATTTTGTTCTGCCTTCGCCCGGTCTTCAAAAGAAAACAGACCAAAAAGCAGGCTTACGATCACCAAAATACTTATCTGTCGGTAATAACGCATAGCATTCTCCCTCTTTACTGATCAATATGCTTTTTCTACAGATTTCAACACGATGCCGCCCTCCGGCATCACTTCCACTTCGATACAGCCGTCTTTCACTTCATGCAGCTTTGCTTCGATGGAAAAAACTTCTGTACCGCATGACATCATAGATGCCATGAAACTTCCGTCCGTCATTCCTAACCGCCATACCGGCACGCGAACCGTCTTTTTTTCCTCCGTCGTCTGAATCAGCACACAGACACATTCATCCGCGGTAAAACGGCCATAGCCGATCATCCCTGCCTCGCTGATCAGGTAGATGAGCGCCCCCGTCCGAAGCACCTCATAATCTTTGTGAATGCGGATCATTTCTTTGTGAAATTCAAACAGTTCTTTGTCTTCTTTTCCCCACGGGAAGGTACGCCGGTTGTCCGGATCTGTCCATCCGCACACACCCACTTCATCGCCGTAATACACCGTCGGCGCGCCCGGCCACGTCATCTGGATCATAACACCTGCCATCATGACCGTTTTTTTAACGCCAAGGGCAGCGGCTTCCGAACCTGCCGATGCCACTCTGCCAACTCTTCCGTTGGTACGGGTCAGAAAACGGCTGTGGTCGTGATTCGACAATTCGTTCATTGCCACCATATACGATTGCATACCGAATTTCGCACCATATTCCGTCATGCGGGCAAAAAACATTCCGCTGTCACCCTTCCACTCCGGCTTGCTGACATCGCTGTGCTTATCCACGCCCGTAAGGAACCAGCTTACCGGCTCCATAAACGCATCGTAATTCATGACGGTATCCCACTGGTCGCCGGAAAGCCATGACGACGGATCTCCATAATGTTCCGCGAGAATGATCGCCTCCGGATTTGCCTCTTTTACGGTACTGCGGAACGCCTTCCAGAATTTGTGGTTATATTCCGGGGAATGTCCGAGATCCGCTGCCACGTCAAGGCGCCAGCCATCGACGTTGTACGGCGCAGAAACCCATTTTTTGGCAATTCGCATAATGTATTCAAATAACTTGTCAGAACCTTCGTAATTCAGTTTTGGCAGCGTATCATGTCCCCACCAGCCGTCGTAGTGCGTGTTATACGGCCAGCTTCCATCCGGATAAAATTGGAAAAAGTTGTGATATGGGCTGTCTTCGCTGACAAACGCTCCTTTTTCATATGACGCATCTTTTTCGTAAAGCTGCTCGCGGTCAAGCCATTTATTAAACGAGCCGCAGTGGTTAAATACGCCGTCTATGATAACGCGCATACCCCTCTTATGCACTTCCTCCATAAAATTGGCAAAAAAGGCATTGGACGCTTCCAGATTTTTCATATCCACCACACGTTTGCGGTATTTTGTCGCGTGGCTGTTGTCATTATCTCCCTCTGCCAGCGCCTCTCCCCCATCTTCGGTGATGACAGTCAGATGCGGATCGATATGATCGTAGTCCTGCGTGTCGTATTTGTGGTTGGACGGCGACACAAAGATCGGATTGAGGTAAATTACCTCGACACCGAGTTCCTGCAGATAATCCAGTTTGTCAAGCACGCCCTGCAGATCGCCGCCGTAAAACTCGCGCACGTCCATCGATGCCGGGTATCTTTCCCATTCTTTTACCTGATGTACGTGGTCGCCGATATAGCAGTACTCGTCGTCTACGACATCGTTTGTCTTATCGCCATTGCAGAAGCGGTCTGTGTAGATCTGGTACATTACCGCGCCTTTTGCCCAGTCCGGCGTATGAAATCCCGGATACAGGCAGTAGGAATACTGTGGATTCGGTACATCCACATCGCCTTGTTTATTAAAATAAATGACGGTATTGTCTTTTTTGATTTGGAAATAATAGGAAAATGGAACTTCTCCCAGTTTCACCTCAACAGAATAATAATCAAATAACTCGTCGGAGTATTCTTTGTACATTTTACTGGAAGATTCTTCGTGAATCAGATTAACCTCATCTACATTCCCCTTTGCCGTACGGCAGCGAAGGGTTACCATGCCGTTTGCTTCTGGTTCCAATGGGGTCACAAAAGTTTCTGTGCCGGAACTAAAAATTGCGTCTCTACGTAATTCGCCCATTTTCATACCATTCCTCTCTCTTTTTTTTTAACTATTCAGGACTCCCACCGTCCTCATTCGCATTTTCGAACACTTCGTGTTCTTTCCCGCCTTTAACAAGGCTAAAAATGCTCATAAGGGGGGCGGGAGCCCTATTAGGACCACTGTGTAAAAACAAT
>DJNB01000136.1 GCA_002435545.1 Lachnoclostridium sp. UBA6475 | reverse complement strand
AAAGTGGGGGATTTTAATAAAAAAGGAATCTGAAAGCCTTGTATTTATTGGTTTAGAGATTCCGAGAGATCATTATTAGAATATGGAGGAAAGCAATATGAAAAAAGCAGTAATGTTATTTGCAAATGGATTTGAAGAAGTGGAAGCGCTTATGACCGTGGATCTGTTAAAACGCGCCGGGGTGGATATCCGCCTTGTCTCGATCAATGATGATATGACCGTGACGGGAGCGCATGGGATTTCCGTTGGAATGGATACAAAATTAGCAAGAATCCAGTTAAAGGAAGAGGATGCCATCATTATTCCGGGAGGTATGCCGGGAACGATGAATCTTGGTGTTGACGTTGCCGTGACCGGAGCGTTAAAACAGATGAACCGTGATGGAAAGATTGTTGCAGCCATCTGCGCAGCACCGTCGGTACTGGGAAAATGTGGAATCCTGGAAGGAAAAAGAGCAACCTGTTATCCGGGATTTGAAGACAAGCTTACCGGGGCAGAAGTCGTCTTTGAACCGGTTGTCACGGATGGAAATGTGATTACGAGCCGTGGACTGGGAACTTCTATGGAATTTGGCTTTGAATTGATCCGGAGACTGGTTTCCGAAGAAAAAGCAGAGGAAGTCCGCAGCCAGATCGTGTTTATGTATGAAATGTAAAAATATTTAAAAGATATATTAAGAAAATTGTAAAATATGAAGGTTGAAAAAAGAAATCACCCATGTTATACTTTGCTATGTGGGAAACCACAAATAAAAGATAAGGGGGAACTTCATTATGAGAAAGTTCACAAAGAGTTTTTTAGCTGGAACTTTGTCTTTAGCAATGGTTTTGGGAATGACAGCCGTTGTCAATCCGGAAGAAGCATCTGCTAAAAAAGTTAAAGTTAAAAAAGTGACAGTTACTGCGCCATCGGGCAAAACTGTTTATGTAGCAAAAGGAAAGAAAGTTTCACTTTCTACAACAGTAAAGGTATCGCCAAATAAAAAGGCAAACAAAAAAGTAAGCTTTAAATCGGCGAATAAGAAAATTGCAACCGTAAACGGAAAAGGACAGGTAAAAGGTGTAAAACCCGGAAAAACAAAGATTACTGTTGTTTCTAAGAAAAACAGTAAGAAAAAAGCTACCATCAGTGTTGTAGTTAAAAAGTCAGCTGTTAAAAAATTGACATTGAATAAGAAAACAGCTTCCCTTTCTGTAGGCGGAAAACTTACATTGAAAGCAAAGGTAAGCCCTAGCAAAAATGTAAGCAGCAAAGTTGTATGGTCAACAAACAACAAAAAAGTGGCTAGAGTTTCTTCCAAAGGTGTTGTTACAGCAAAAGCAGAAGGTACTGCTAAGATTACAGCAAAGACAACAGACGGAAGCAACAAAAAAGCAACTTGTACAATTAATGTAGGTGCCGGTATCGCTGATGTTAAAGTGCCACACAGAAGTATCGTTACCGTATCTCTTACAAGTTCGAAAGCCGGGTTGACAGAAGAGAACTTTAATATCCAGACAAAATATGTTGAAAAAAGAAATTATGTAAACTCTGCTGAAATCCAGAAAGTCCGTACAAATGACAACGGAAAGACATACGATGTTATTTTGGACAGCGGTATTGCAGAAGATTCTTTTGTAAAAGTAACAATTAATGCACTCAAAGGTGAAAATACAAAAGAGATCTTTGTAGAGAGCATTGCCGGTTACGGTTATGCAGAAGATGAGATTGACCGCGTAAAAGGAACTCAGGGCGAAAACTTCAGCGATGAATGGTATATTGGTGAACGTGACAGCGTAGGTACTATGAAATACTCCGTTGAAAATCTTCCTGCCGGATTAAAGGCATACTTTAATAAAGATCAGACATCCGTTGAAGTACGTGGTGTATTTACCAACGTTGAAAACGGTACAACCGCTACATTGAAAGGTGTAGATGAAAAAGGACAGACATTTACAAAGAAATATGTATTCTATGTAGGTGCAAGAAAAACTTTGGTAGGTAACGTATTGAGCAGAACCGTTCTTTCTTACACACCGGACAACACAGAGACAAAAGAAGATGAAGAGAGCGGATACGATTTCATCAATAGCGATATCGTTTCTTCATGGGCATGCATCTCCGGTGGTTCCGGCAGTTATGAATACTCTGTATCCGGACTTCCGGCAGCTGTTGATACGATGACCGTAGAGGGCCGTGTACACAGCGTGAAGAAAGATAAATATAATAACGATGTGAGGGAAGCAATCCCAGCAGGAACATACAATGCAGTTCTTACAGTAAAGGATAAATATGTAGAAAATCTTTCTGCACAGTTCCCATTCACAATCACAGTAACGGATGGTGTGACAGTAACCGGTTCGGTAAAAGATGCAGCAGGTGCCGGTATGAAACAGGCAGATGTCTATGGTGCAACAAAGATGGATGCTTATGGCTACAGAAATTATCTCCATGCTGTTGCAAAAGCAGACGGAACTTATAGCGTACGTGTTATCCCAGGAGATTATTATACATCTGCAGAGGGAGCTGATCTGAGTATTGGAAATAACTTTGCAGGTCCTGCAACAAAGGATTTCAATGTACCATTGTATAAAGTAACATTTAATACGTCAATTGCGTTTGCGGCAGCGTACGAGACAGTAAATACACCGTACTTCATTGACGCAGAGGGACGTACTTATGATCTTCAGTATGACAGAGATGATTATAGCCTGTTTGCATATTTGAGAAAAGGTTCTTATGAGATGCAGGCTGCGAAAGGTGTGGCAGATGTAGTAAATGATAATTTCATTTCTTACAACAACACCATTTATGCTTATACCAAAGTATCTACATCACCATATAAAGATGGTGTACAGTCTTATGTAAACTATGAAGATCGTGTTGGTGAACGCCCATGGCAGGTATCCTGTGCTCCATTTATCGTTGCAGGTGCAATGAATGTAACACTGACAGGAAACATGCTTCCGGAAAAAGCATATACTTATCGGTACTAATTTGGATATTGATGTCCGGATTACCGGTAAAGTAAATTGAATTTGTGAGAGCCTTGGCAGAAAATCTGTCAGGGTTCTCTTTTTTTTGTGCTTTGTTATTGCCAAAAAAATAGTTCTTTGGTATCATAGAAATGATAATAAAAAGAAACTTGGTGAAACTATGAAAGCATGGAAACATTTTTGTACGATAACGAGACACCGCCATCAAGTGATTCGTCACTGCTATCAGGCGGGGATTTTATGGCAGGGGCTTCGGCATGACCTGTCAAAATACAGTCCGACCGAATTTATCCCTGGGGCAAAGTACTATCAGGGGGATCGCAGTCCAAACGCCGAGGAACGGGAAACAAATGGATATTCGCTTGCCTGGATGCACCATCAGGGGCGGAATAAACATCATTTTGAATACTGGCAGGATTATAATCCCAAGACGCGTTATAAGGAGCCGGTAAAGATGCCTCTTCGCTATGTAAAAGAGATGTTCTGTGACCGCGTGGCAGCGAGTAAGATATATTATGGAAAAGACTATACGGAAGATATGCCTTTGAAATATTTTGAAAAGGGAAAATATTGCCGAATGATCCATCCGGAGACATCGGAACTGATCGAATCCCTTTTGAGAATGCTTGAAGAAAAAGGTGAAAAAGAAACGTTTGCATACATTCGAAACTTAAAAGAATATTAATTAATAGGAGTGACATAAGGTGAAACATTATAATAAGAGAATTGCTGCTTTTTTAATTATTGCAGTCATGATCAGTATCTTTAATATAGGTGATAAGGAACAAAGTGTCGCAGCGGCAGAACTTCCGGCTGCAACAGCGCCGGTGGTACAGCCATCTCCGACGCCGGCAGGTACCTGGATGGGGCCGACGATGAAACCGCAGATTGAGACAGGGACAGTAGAGACACCGTTTATAACGGTAACGCCGTCAGTAAGTCCTGTGCCAACGCCAACCTCATCGGCAACAGCTGTCCCGACACCGGTTATCACACCGGCTCCTGTAAAGGAAGAGATGCGTGGTGTGTGGGTTGCTTTTTATGAATATGAAAAAGCAGGTTTAAAAAATAAATCCGAGAAGACATTTCGTAAAAATGCAGACAAATTATTTAAGAAGATCAAAGAAAATGGGTGCAATGCGGTATTTTTCCATGTAAGAGCGTTTGATGATGCGATCTGGCCATCGGAACATTTTAAGTTTAGTTCTTATATGGGAAAAGAATGTCCGGATTACGATCCTTTGGAGATTCTGGTAACAAGTGCGCATAAATATGGACTTAAATTTCATGCATGGATGAATCCGTACCGTATTACACAAAAGAAAATTTATGATCCGGCAAAGAAATCTACAACAAGCAGGATCAAATTAGCAGTGAGGGAAGTCATTGACAATTACGATGTAGATGGCATTCATTTTGACGACTACTTTTATCCGGGCAGTGGCCACAAACAATATAAGAAATATGCATCTCTGTCCAATAAGAAAAAGAAAGCCAATGTAAATAAAATGGTACAGACAATCTATCGAGGCATTAAAGCCAAGAACCCGGATGTTTTGTTTGGAATCAGTCCTGCCGGAAATGTGGAATACAGTGAATCACTGGGCGCAGATGTGAAGACATGGATGAAAGCGCCGGGGTATCTCGATTATATAGCACCACAGATTTACTGGTCCAATAATTATCGTGTGGGCAAAAAGACGGTTCGTATGTTTGATACAAGATTTTCCAAATGGAAACGTCTGAACAAGGCAAATATCCCAATGTACATCGGCCTGGCATTGTATCGTGGTGGAATGAAGGATGCCTCCGACCGCGGCTGGCGCAAAAATAATAAGATCATCGCGAGTCAGATCAGCAAGATCCGCCGAAGCGAAAAAGTGTATGGATATATTTTGTTTAGTTATGAAAGCCTTTATAAAAAGACGTGCCGCTATGAAGTGCAAAATATGTTAAAACGGATTGTCCAGATAAAAGTGAAAAAGGTTACAAAAGATGGGACAACCCGCTTGAAAACAACCGTTTATCCGAGCCGTCTGGGACAAGCCGTAATATGGAAAAGTTCCAATCCGGCAATTGCAGCCATCAATAATAAAGGAAAAATATCCGTGAAAAAATCAGGTATTGTTAAATTTACGGTTCAGAAGGCCGGGAAAAAGGTTTCGGTCAAATTGAACACGGAGGATATGTAAGTGATAGAAGTATTCGACAGAAGTGTCCTGGATTGGTTTCAGACAATACATAATGATGTGGCAACAGCGTTTCTTTCTGCTTTAACCAAACTGGGTGAAGCGGGAATTCTGTGGATCATTGTGGGACTGGTGATGGTAATCGGACTAAAGGAAAAGAAATACGGCATTATTGTACTGTTATCTTTGCTGTTTTGCCTGATATTTGGTAATGGCCTGCTAAAAAATCTTGTTGCCAGGCCAAGACCATGTCATAGATTTCCAATTTATGACATGCTTATTGGGATTCCCAAAGATTACTCCTTCCCATCCGGGCATACCTTTTCTTCTGTGGCGGCGACGGTCTGTATTGGACACTGGAACCGCAAGTGTGGGATCGCAGCCGGAATTGTGGCAGTGCTTATGATGTTTTCCCGCATGTATTTTTATGTACATTATCCGACAGATATTCTGGCGGGGATTGTCCTTGGAACGGCTCTTGCGCTTTTGAGTATTTATGTGGTGGAAAAGACCTTAGTCAGTGAACGATGGAAAAACTGGCGCCAAAAACGAAAAGATGAGAGGTAATCATTATGGCAGTAATTTTAATTGCACTTGGATTGATAATAACAGGTATCGATAAATGGTACGTTCTGGATGTCGCTTATCCGGCATTTCATGTGGATGGGGTAGTGGGAAGTCATGAACTCAGTCCGTCGATCCAATTGTATACGACAGGCAATATTCTTGGCGATCATGTGAAAATAGATCTTTTGCCGGATGCACTGGGATGTCTTCTTTTGCTGATTGGTGCTCTGATGCTGGTAAAAAGGAACAAAGAGTTTATCGTGGGAATTCTCCTTACCATCATAGCGATGGCACTTAATATCCTTTTACCGCTTACCGGATTTATCGAGCAGGGGCCGAAACTGGTTATCTGGATCCTCGTCGTGTATTTTGGTTATGCGGCGGCAGAACTTTTGATGGAATATTTTATTCTGTATTGTACCGTCGGCGTTACGGATGACCTTGCAAACCGCGCCACAAATACGAGAATTTTATTCTGCTGGTGGATCACAGCGCTTGCCAGAGTGTATATGACATTTTTGACATTTGTTGGCCACGGCGGGGTAAATCGTGTCTATAAGATCATTATGTCGGCTTTTGTGCTGTTTTACGCGATCATGCTTATATTTACCAAGAAGTATGTCGGCCTCAGTCCGGTGGTAAGTATACGGCAGAGGCGGCACCGGGATAAGAAGGAAAAGTTGTAAACCGCTGCGTTCTCATGTTTGGGCGGATGCTGGACAAGAGGGGACAGTCCCCCGACGGATTGCTGCGCTGCAAGCAGCTCCCGCAATCCTGCAAACATTCGAACTACGCGGAAAACCGCTACGTTCTCATGTTTGGGCGGGTCAAAAGGTAATGCCCGTCCTTTCGTGCAAGCACGAGGAGGGCATCACTTTTTGACCCTGGGGACTTATGTAATAACATATAAAAAAGTAGATTGTTTTTTGTGAAGCATTGACAATTTACTTTTTTTATTTTGCGTGGTATTATGTGTTTATTCCACCAAAACAAATATAAAGGAGGTCAGAAAAAGGTGAAAATTGCTTTTTGGAGCAATTCGCCGGGTAAAGCAGGAGTTACAGGGAATCTTTCCTGTATCAGTATCTTATCGGCTATGAGTGAGCCGTCAAGGATGGTATTGTTTGAGAATCATGCAAGCATGAATAATTTGGGCAGTACATTTCTTAATCAAAATTCCTACGATGTATTACATGAAAAAGAATCTTATTTTGTTGAAAATGGATTAGGGAGAATTTTATCATTTTGTGAAATAGAACGGGAGATGGTAAGTGAAGATATGATTTACCGGACTTGTCTATCCGTCTATGATCAAAGAGTTCTATATTTGCCGACAGAGGGGGTAAATCAGGATCTTTTGGAATACCGATTGAGCCGGCAGACGGCAAGTGTATTGGATTTATTAGAGCACTATGTTGGAAATGTCATAATAGATGTATCTTCCGCTAATCTGGAAAGTTCCAGAAAAATTTTACAGGAAGCGGATCTGGTAGTTGTAAATTTATGTCAGAACTTTCAACTATTGTCTCATTTCTTCCGAAACTTCTCGGATATTCAGAAAAAAGCTTTTTATGTAATAGGAAATTATTGTGAGGATTCTGTCATTACGAAAAGTACCATTGCACAAAGTTATCACCTGCCAGGGAGCAGAGTGGGAACGATACCGCATAACCGGCGTTTTGCAGATGCATTGACAAAAGGAAATGTTGTTTCTTTCTTGCTGAGAAACCAAAACTGCACGAGCGACAATGTAAATTATCCGTTTATTCAGGCGGCTAAGGAGACAGTGGCGCTGCTGCATCAGGCAATAAAGCAGACAGCATATCGCTAAAAGGAGTGTTGCGATTTGAAATACCGTTTGGCAGCAGGAATATTGTGTGCTTGTCTGATCCCGGCAAATGTCTGCGTGGGAGCGGCAGGAAAAGGGATGTTGGATGGCGATACAAAAATAATTGGGACAAAGAAGGGAAATATGAAGATTAGGCCAAAGAAAGGCGGAATTAAAAAAACACCAAAACTACTGAAACACAAAAAAGGGATGATAAAAAAGGGAAAAAAGGTGGAAGGCATCTCCGGGAAGGTATGTTTAAAGAGTGGGAAAGGAGTGGATGGAATTAAAAAAGAAGTGTATGAACGGTGGGAGAAATCAATGAATTAAAGCAGCAAAGGCTGCCTGAAAGACAGCCTTTGTATCCGTTTTAATCCTCGTCTTCCTCGTCGGATCGAGGTTTTACGAGAAGATGAATCTTGTCAATACGATTTTTTTCGCTTTCCAGTACGGTGTAAACCGCATAATCATCCTCGGTATGTTCCCCGGGATTTGGAAAATGTTCCAGAAGATTGATGACATGACCGGAGATGGAATCGTATTCCTCGGCTTCCAGCGGAAGACCGATCCGTTCTTCAATGTCATCGAGGCTGGTTGATCCGAGAACGATGTATTCGTTGTCTGTTACCTGCTGGATCTCGTCTTCTTCGTCCTCGTCGTATTCGTCGCGGATCTCACCGACGATTTCTTCGAGAAGATCTTCCATCGTGATCAGACCGGACAGGGCGCCATATTCATCCAAAACGATCGTCATAGGGATCGAATCGCGGCGCATTTCCATGAAAAGCTCAGATACGTTTTTGTATTCATACGTGATATGAGCTTCGCGGATCAGTTCACGGAGGTTGAATTTTTCTTTGTCGCCGCTGTAGAAGACAAAATCTTTCAGGTTGATAATACCTTCAATATTGTCGATCGTGTCGTCATAAACCGGCATACGTGCAAATTTGTGCTCCGTAAATTCCGAAAGAAGGTCGTCGTAAGAAGTATTTACTTCTACCATGCAGATGTCAAGACGCGAGATCATGACATCTTTTGCAATCGAATCACCAAAATCCACAATATTTGTGATCATTTGGCGTTCTTCGCTTTCCAGAATACCTTCTTCGTGGCTGACATCAACAAAAGTACGAAGTTCGTCTTCTGTGATCTGTGCTGCCTTCCCATCGGGATCAATTCGCAGAATAAACAGGATAAAGCGTGTTATCTTTTCTAACAGGAAAATGATCGGTGTGAGAAGATTCGTCAAAAACAAAATCACGCCACTATACGATAAGGCCAGATTTTCGGCTTTTAGTGTAGCCATGTTTTTGGGTGTGATCTCACCAAAAATTAAGATCAATAAGGTTACAATACCTGTTGCGATACCGGCACCAAGACTCATGTTTTCTTCCAGACCAAGACGTGTACATACCGAAAAGGCATACGATGTCGAGATCGAGGAAGCCGACAGGTTTACGATATTGTTACAGATCAAAACCGCACTCAACATTTTAGAAGGTTTTTCGATCAGTTTCAATACACGTTTCGCTGCTTTGTTTTTGTCTTCTGCCAAAGCACGCATTTTCAATTTGCTGACAGTAGTCAGCGAGGTTTCCGCAGACGAAAAGAATGCGGACAGCAATAGTAACACAACAAGAATAATTATATTTTTCGCGTCACTGGGCCCCAAAAAAAATCACTCCATTTCATTAAAAAGTATTACATCTCATTATAGGGGATAATGGATGTTTTGTCAAATATTTCATAATTTAACTCAAAGCCTGACGTTTGCGAGCCATTTCGTCGCTGTCAAGGTATTCGTCGTAAGTAGTTACTTTGTCGATCATGCCGTTTGGTGTAAGTTCAATGATACGGTTGGCAATCGTCTGAATAAACTGGTGGTCCTGGGAAGTAAACAAAACGACACCGGGGAATTTGATCAATCCGTTGTTGACGGAAGTGATCGACTCCATGTCAAGGTGGTTGGTCGGTTCATCCAGGATGAGGGCGTTTGCGCCCAGCATCATCATTTTAGAGAGCATGACGCGGACTTTTTCTCCTCCGGAAAGGACATTTACCTTTTTCAGACCGTCGTCTCCGGAAAAGAGCATACGGCCAAGGAAACCACGTACATACGTTGCGTCTTTTTCCGGTGAATAAGGCATCAGCCAGTCCACGATCGTATCGGTGCTGTCAAAGTCCTTCGTATTGTCTTTGGGAAAATATGCCTGACTGGTGGTGATTCCCCATTTGTAATCGCCTTCGTCCGGTTCCATTTCTCCGGCAAGGATCTGGAACAATGTTGTCGCAGCGATGCCATACGAACCGACAAATGCAATCTTGTCGTCGTGTCCAACGGTAAACGAAACATTGTCGAGGACTTTTTCACCGTCGATCGTTTTGGAAAGGTTGGTTACGGTCAGTACTTCATTTCCAATCTCGCGGTTAGGCTTGAAGTCAACGTATGGGTATTTACGGCTGGAAGGACGGAGCGTATCAAGCTCAATCTTTTCCAACGCACGTTTTCGGGAAGTTGCCTGCTTGGATTTGGAAGCATTGGCACTGAATCGCTGGATAAAGTCCTGCAATTCCTTGATCTTTTCTTCCTTCTTTTTGTTGGCTTCTTTCATCTGTTTGATCATCAACTGGCTGGATTCATACCAGAAATCGTAGTTTCCGGCATAAAGCTGCATTTTTGCATAGTCGATGTCAACGGTATGCGTACATACTTTATTTAAGAAGTAACGGTCATGCGAAACGACAATGATCGTATTTTCAAAATTGATCAAAAATTCTTCGAGCCAGCGGATCGCATCGAGATCCAAGTGGTTGGTCGGCTCGTCGAGAAGAAGAATATCCGGATTACCAAACAAAGCACGAGCCAAAAGGACTTTGACTTTTTCGCTTCCGGAAAGCTCACTCATTTTTTTGTAGTGAAGTTCGGTATCGATATTCAATCCGTTCAGAAGGGTAGCGGCATCGGACTCGGCCTCCCAGCCGTTCATGGTGGCAAATTCGCCTTCCAGTTCGCTGGCACGGATTCCGTCTTCTTCGGTAAAATCTTCTTTGGCGTAAATGGCATCTTTTTCTTTCATGATGTCATAAAGACGCTGGTTTCCCATGATGACGGTGTCAAGGACAACGCAGTCATCGTATTTGAAGTGATCCTGCTCCAGCACGGAAAGACGCTGACCCGGCGTGATGCTGATATCGCCCTGTGTCGGTTCCAGTTCTCCGGAAAGAATCTTCAAAAAGGTTGATTTTCCGGCACCGTTTGCGCCGATGATACCATAGCAGTTTCCTTCGGTAAATTTTATGTTTACTTCTTCAAAGAGCGCTTTTTTTCCAAAGCGCAGTGTAACATTATTTGCCTGAATCATAATTTCCTCCATTTTAAATCGTTATCTAATTACCTATTGTACTAAAAAATGGGGATTTTGCAAGTGTTTTTGAAAAATAATATTGTTAGATGGGGGAGATTTATGTATAATAGAAGTATTACATGGTAAAGGATGGCTTGATGAATGAGACAAGATGCGATAGAGCAGTTTGAGATAAAACCGGCGAAAGGGCTGACGGAGGGAGTTACCGTTTCCGAAGAAAAGACAAGTGTGGAAGTGATTTTCTTTTGCAAAGAGCACAAGGAATGCCGGCTTTTGTTATATAGGGATCAAAAACTTTTAAAGAAGATAAAAATGTTTCCCCGAAAAGAAGCGGGCGCTCCGGATTTATTTGGAGTGCGCCTCTGCGGAGAGGGAATTGTCGAGGAACTGCAGGGATGCGAATATGTATTTGAAGCGGAAAAACAGATCTTTCCGGATCCGTATATGAGGGCGTCGGGAGGAAGAAACCGTTTTGGAAATAAGGGGAAACTGCGTGGAAAGTTCGATTTTTCGGAATTTGACTGGTCCGGGGAACACCGGAAGACGATCGCATTTGAGGATATGATCCTGTATCAGTGTCATCTGCGTGGATTTACAAAACATAACAGTTCCGGAGTAAAGGCACCGGGAACCTTTTCCGGATTTTGTGAAAAACTTGGCTATCTGGAAAAATTAGGAATCAATACGGTGATCTTTCTGCCAGTATATGATTTCAATGAAAGAATGGAAAAACAAAACGGCAAGATAAATTACTGGGGATATTCGGGGGATGCCTGTTATTTTGCACCAAAGGCATCTTATGCGTCGAATCCGGACAATGCGGTTTTTGAGTGCAAAGACATGATAAAAAAGATGCATAAAAAGGGAATGAATGTGTTTTTAGATATGCATTTTGACAAATGCTCCCCGCAGTTTATGATCCGCTGCCTGCGCTATTATGTGACCGAGTATCATGTGGATGGATTTTTACTCAATACGGCGG
>DJNB01000131.1 GCA_002435545.1 Lachnoclostridium sp. UBA6475 | reverse complement strand
GATGCCAACGTAGGACGTAATTATGACCTGCCATTTGTACAGTTTGTAAATGAAAAAGGAGAATTAACGGAAGAAACTCCATTTGCCGGAATCTTTGTTAAAAAAGCAGATCCGGAAGTGTTAAAAGATCTGGATGCACGAGGACAGCTGTTTGCAGCACCAAAATTTGAACATGAATACCCACACTGCTGGCGTTGTGATACACCGCTTATCTATTATGCAAGAGAGTCCTGGTATATCCGTGAGACCGCAGTAAAAGATGACTTGATCCGCAATAACAATACGGTAAACTGGATTCCGGAATCTATCGGAAAAGGACGTTTTGGAAACTGGTTAGAGAATATTCAGGACTGGGCGATCTCCCGTAACCGTTACTGGGGAACTCCGCTCAATATCTGGGAATGTGAAGGCTGTGGACACCAGGAATGTATCGGAAGCCGTAAAGAACTGGCAGAGCGTTCCGGAGATGCCTCGGCAGAAAAACTGGAACTTCACCGCCCGTATATCGACGGCGTGACATTTACCTGTCCGGACTGTGGCAGGCAGATGAAACGTGTGCCGGAAGTCATTGACTGCTGGTTTGATTCCGGAGCAATGCCTTTTGCACAGTATCACTATCCGTTTGAAAACAAAGAATTGTTTGAATCCCAGTTCCCGGCACAGTTTATTTCCGAGGCAGTGGATCAGACGCGTGGATGGTTCCATTCGCTGATGGCAGAATCCACCCTGCTTTTCAATAAAGCGCCATATGAAAATGTCATCGTACTGGGACATGTTCAGGATGAAAATGGACAGAAGATGAGTAAGAGTAAAGGAAATGCCGTAGATCCGTTTGAAGCACTGGATCAGTATGGAGCCGATGCGATCCGCTGGTATTTCTATGTAAACAGTGCGCCATGGCTGCCAAACCGTTTCCATGGAAAAGCGGTTGTCGAAGGCCAGCGTAAGTTTATGAGTACGTTGTGGAATACGTATGCATTCTTTGTACTGTATGCGAATATCGATGAGTTTGATGCCACAAAGTATTCTCTTGAATATGATAAATTGAGTGTTATGGATAAATGGCTGCTCAGTAAGCTGAATTCGGTGGTAAAAGAAGTGGATACCAACCTTGAAAATTACCGCATTCCGGAGACAGCGCGTGCACTTCAGGAATTTGTAGATGATATGAGTAACTGGTATGTACGCCGCTGCCGCGACCGTTTCTGGGCAAAAGGAATGGAGCAGGATAAGATCAATGCCTATATGACATTGTATACAGCGCTGGTAACGATCAGTAAAGCCGCTGCGCCGATGGTTCCGTTTATGACCGAGAGCATTTACCGGAATCTGGTATGCAGTCTCGATAAGTCGGCACCGGAAAGTATTCATTTGTGCGACTTCCCGGAAGTCAAAGAAGAATGGATCGACAAAGATCTGGAAGCAAAGATGGATGTACTTCTTCAGATCGTAGTGCTTGGCCGTGCCTGCCGAAACGAAGCAAATATCAAAAACCGTCAGCCAATCGGTACGTTGTATGTAAAAGATGAAAAGAACGAAGAATTGTCCGAGTTCTATCAGGAGATCATCGCCGATGAGTTAAATGTAAAGAAAGTTATCTTCACACAGGATGTAAGCGACTTTACCGCCTTTACGATCAAGCCTCAGCTTCGTACGCTGGGACGCCGTTTTGGAAGCCGCCTCAATGCCTTGAAAGAAGTTCTTGCGAACCTCGATGGCAATGCGGTAGTGGCAGAACTTGGCGAAAAGGGCGAGATCACGATTCAGGTAGAGGGGGCTGATGAAGTACTTTCTTCTGAAGATTTGCTGATCGAATCTGCACAGAAGGAAGGATATGTTTCCCAGGCAGACCGCGGAATCACAGTAGTGATCGATACCAATCTTACCGCGGAACTGATCGAGGAAGGATTTGTGCGTGAAATCATAAGCAAGATCCAGACAATGCGTAAAGATGCTGGATTCGAGGTTATGGATCACATAGAGGTTTATGAAGTTGGTAATGATAAGATTACTGACATCATTGCGAAGAACGCCGACCAGATCAAAGAGGAGGTTCTCGCACAGAAGATCATCATTGGATCCATGCAGGGACATACTGCTGAATGGAAGATCAATGGTGAAGATGTAACACTTGGTGTTGCAAAAGTTTCTTTCTAAAAAATATCCAATATTTTACAGGAAAGAAACAGTGACTGCAGAGTAACAGTATGAATATGGAGGATGAAAGATGGAAGAAAGAGTAAAGTATCTGACAAAGGCTGAGAAAAAGGCTCATTTAAAAAAGGACATCGAAAATTACATGAAACTGTTGTTCCGTAAACCGGTAGAACAGGCAACAAACCAGCAGTTGTTCCAGGCCGTGGCTTATGCGGTCAAAGACATCGTTGTAGATGACTGGTTTGATACGCACAAAGAATATGAAGAAAAGGACGTAAAGACCGTTTACTACCTTTCCATGGAATTTTTGATGGGCCGTGCCCTTGGTAATATGATCATCAATCTGAAACAGGATGAAGTGGTACGTGAGGTGCTCGATGAACTCGGTGTGAATCTTGATGTAATTGAGGACGAAGAGCCGGATGCAGCACTCGGAAATGGTGGTCTTGGCCGTCTGGCAGCATGCTTTTTGGACTCCCTGTCAACGCTGGGATACCCGGCGTATGGATGTGGAATCCGTTACAAATACGGTATGTTTAAGCAGAAGATTGAAAACGGCTTCCAGGTAGAAGCACCGGATGACTGGCTGAAAGACGGAAATCCATTTGAGATGAAACGTCCGGAGTACGCCGTAGAAGTAAAATTCGGTGGATATGTAGCCGTTCGTAAAGCAGAAAATGGAAGAGATCAGTATGTGCAGGAAAATTATCAGTCTGTAAAGGCCGTTCCATATGATATTCCGGTAGTTGGATATGGCAACCGCATCGTAAATACACTTTGCATCTGGGATGCCGAAGCAATCAATACCTTTAATCTGGATTCCTTTGATAAAGGAGATTATCAGAAAGCGGTAGAGCAGCAGAACCTCGCCCGTACGATCTGTGAGGTGCTTTATCCAAATGATAATCATACCGCAGGAAAAGAACTTCGTCTGAAACAGCAGTATTTCTTCGTATCTGCCAGTGTTCAGCGTGCGGTAGCAAAATATATGACAAATCATGACGATATTCATGGTCTTCCGGAGAAAGTATGCTTCCAGTTGAATGATACCCATCCGACTGTAACCGTGCCGGAACTTATGCGTATCCTTTTGGATGAATACTTCCTCGAATGGGATGAGGCATGGGAAATTACGACAAAATGCTGTGCTTATACAAACCATACGATCATGTCGGAAGCATTGGAGAAATGGCCGATCGACCTGTTCTCCCGGCTGCTTCCTAGAATTTACCAGATCACAGAAGAGATCAATCGCCGTTTCCAGAACGAGATTGCAGAAAAATATCCCGGTAATTTTGATAAAGTTAAGAAAATGGCAATCATTTATGATGGACAGGTAAAAATGGCACATCTTGCCATCGCAGCAGGATTCTCTGTCAATGGTGTGGCAAGACTGCACACAGAGATCCTCAAAAATCAGGAATTAAAAGATTTTTATGAGATGATGCCGGAGAAATTCAACAATAAGACAAACGGTATCACACAGAGAAGATTCCTTCTTCATGCCAATCCGCTTCTGGCAAATTATGTGTCAAGCAGAATCGGAAACGGCTGGATCACGAATCTGGCAGAAATTAATAAACTTACACCTTATGCAGAGGACGAGCGTGCGTTGAAGGAATTTATGGATATCAAATATCAGAATAAAGTACGTCTGGCTGATTATATCAAGAAACACAATGGCATTGAAGTGGATCCAAACTCTATCTTTGATGTACAGGTAAAACGTCTTCATGAGTACAAACGCCAGTTGCTGAACATCCTGCATGTAATGTATCTGTACAATCAGGTAAAAGAGCATCCGGAGATGGATATGGTGAAACATACGTTTATCTTTGGTGCAAAGGCTTCTGCCGGATACCGCCGTGCAAAAGCGATCATCAAATTGATCAACAGCGTAGCAGATGTAGTGAATAACGATGCCAGCATCGGTGGAAAGATCAAAGTCGTATTTATCGAAAACTACCGCGTAAGCAATGCAGAGATCATCTTTGCCGCAGCCGATGTGTCCGAGCAGATCTCTACAGCAAGTAAAGAAGCGTCCGGTACCGGAAATATGAAATTCATGCTCAATGGTGCGCCGACACTTGGTACGATGGACGGTGCCAATGTCGAGATCGTAGAAGAAGTAGGAGAAGAGAATGCATTTATCTTCGGACTTTCTTCCCAGGAAGTCATTGACTTCGAGCACAATAACCAGTATGATCCACGCGAGATCTACAACAGCGACGCCGATATCCGTAAAGTGGTAGATCAGTTGATCGATGGCACCTATGGAGATCCGGAATTGTTCCGCGAACTGTATTCTTCCCTGTTGGATTCCAACGGTTATGAGCGTGCAGACCAGTACTTTATCCTGAAAGACTTCCGCTCTTATGCAGAGGCACAGAAGAAAGTAGATGCCGCTTACCGTGACCGCAAGGCATGGGCGAAGATGGCACTTTTGAATGTGGCAAAAAGTGGAAAATTCTCTTCGGATCGTACGATCGAAGAATATGCAAAAGAAATCTGGAAACTGGAGAAAGTTTCCCTGTAATAGAAAACAACATTTTTTAAGAGAGCCGGTATATCCTTTTTCACGGAGGCTGCCGGCTTTCTTTTCTTTTGGCAGGAGAGGTACTTAAAAGATAGTTAAGATTCGTTCTCTCTCTTGACACTTTGCCGGTATGAGAATATAATTTGATTATGTGGTCGGGAGGCCCGGATCGTTACGGTGATACGACGCGGTTTGGGACGGAATGAGAAGAAAAGAGGACTAGAAATGAAGATAATTATTGTGGGGTGTGGTCAGGTTGGACGAACCCTGGCAGACGAGCTGAACCGGGAGGATAACGAGGTTACGGTTATCGACCGGCGGTATGCGATAGTGGAAGAAATTTCCAATAAATACGATGTTATGGGCGTCGTTGGAAATGGTGCCAGTTATCAGGTGCAGAAAGAAGCAGGCATAGAAGATGCCGATCTGTTGATTGCGGTTACGGATTCGGATGAATTAAACTATCTCTGCTGTCTGATCGCAAAACATGCAGGAAACTGTCAGACAATCGCCCGCGTGTGCAATCCGGAATACAGCCAGGAAGTAGGAATGGTAAAAGAGGCGCTGGGTCTTGCTATGACGATCAATCCGGAATATGCTACTGCGGCGGAAATTGCGCGTGTACTGCGTTTTCCTTCCGCGATCAAGATCAACACATTTGCCAAGGGCAGAGTGGAAATGCTGAAATTTAAAATACCGGAGAATTCCAGTCTGGAAGGAATGACGATGCTGGAGATCGGTCCCAAACTGAAAGTGGATGTTATGATCTGTGCGGTAGAGCGTGGCGGAGAGATTTACATTCCAAAAGGAGATTTCGCCCTTCAGCAAAAAGACGTTGTCTCGATGATAACGGATCCGAAGACGGCCAGCAATTTCTTTAAAAAGATCGGAATTGAGACGCATCAGGTAAAAGATGCGATGATCATAGGCGGAGACACGACGGCCTTTTATCTGGCAAAAATGCTCCTGCAGATGGGAATCGATATCAAATTGATCGAGCAGAAAAAGGAACGTTGTGAAGAATTGGCCGAACAGCTTCCAAAAGCCCAGATCATACAGGGAAAGGGCACGGATCAGAGACTTTTGATCGAAGAAGGGGTCGAAAGTGCAGAAGCCTTTGTGACATTGACAAATTATGACGAAGAAAATGTGATGCTGTCTCTTTTTGCAAGAACAAAAACAAAAGGGAAAATCGCGACGAAGATCAACCGTATGGAGTTTGACCAGGTCATCCGTGAACTGGATCTGGATACCACTGTATATCCGAAAAAAATTACGGCACAGAATATCCTGCGGTTTGTACGTGCGATGAAAAATTCGATCGGCTGCAATGTGGAGACAATGTACCGCATTTTAGATGAAAAGGCAGAAGCGCTGGAATTTGTCGTAAAAAATAATTCCAGCCTGTTAGGAATTCCTTTGGAGGAACTTCAGATTGATGAAAATACATTGGTTGCCTGCATTATCCGTAACCGGAAAATGATGCTTCCCCGTGGTAAAGATGTGATGCAGGTTGGCGATTCGGTCGTGGTAGTTACGGCAATGCTCGGAATCAAAGACATCAGTGAAGTAATCCACATCAGGGAGAAGGAGGATTAAGGTGAAGAAGAGAATCGTAGTTTACATACTTGGCTGGCTTCTCGTATTTGAGGGGTTCTTCCTGATGCTTCCTTGTTTTGTAGGATTGATGTATCAGGAAGTGGAGGCCGTTTGGTTTGCTGTCGTAGCGCTTGTCTGTCTCTGCCTCGGATTTATTATAACCAGGCTGAAACCAAAAGACAAAACGATGTATGCCAGAGAGGGGTTTGTGATCACGGCACTCAGCTGGGTACTTCTCAGTTTATTTGGGGCACTTCCGTTTGTACTATGTGATGTAGTACCGTCCTATATTGACGCGGTATTTGAAACCGCATCGGGTTTTACTACGACAGGAGCGACGATTTTTCAGGAGGTGGAGAGTCTTCCGTACTGTATTAACTTCTGGCGTACCTTTACGCACTGGATCGGTGGTATGGGTGTGCTGGTATTTATGATGGCTGTCGTATCATTAGCAGACGGCAGAAATATGTATCTGATGAAGGCGGAAAGTCCGGGACCTTCGGTAAGTAAGCTGGTTCCCCATGTCAAATCAACGGCAAAGATCTTATATGGGTTGTATATCGGATTGTCGGCGCTTGAGTTTGCGTTTCTTATCTTTGGTGATATGACGGTATTTCAGGCGGTTACAACGACATTTGGAACAGCCGGAACCGGTGGATTTGGTATTATGAATGACAGTATGGGAAGTTTTTCCAATTATACACAGATTGTTGTCACTGTTTTTATGATTGCATTTGGAATAAACTTTTCGTTTTACTATCTTCTCCTTTTGAAAAAAGCATGGAAAGATGCCTTGAAATTGTCAGAAGTACGGGTGTACATCGGTATTATAATCGTGGCATCCCTTATGATCATGTTTAATATCCGCGGGCAGATGGGATCCTATCCGAACGCTGCAAAGCATGCCTTTTTCCAGGTGGCATCCATCATCACAACGACAGGGTATTCGACGGTGGACTTTAACCGGTGGCCGGAGTTTTCCAAGACGATCATGATCGGGTTGATGTTTATCGGAGCGTGCGCCGGAAGTACCGGCGGCGGAATGAAGATATCCCGTTTTATCATTTGGGCAAAGACCTTTTTTAAAGAATTAAAAGTTATGATCCATCCAAGAAATATATACAAGATCAGTATGGATGGAAGAAAAGTAGAACATGAGACAGTGAGATCTGTCAACGTGTATCTGGTCGCCTATATCCTGCTTTTTTCCGCGTCGCTGTTATTACTGAGCATAAACGGATATGATTTTGAGACAAATTTTACCAGTGTTGCGACGGCGATCAACAATGTCGGACCGGGATTTAGTCTGGTGGGACCGGCATCGAATTTTTCTTTCTTATCCCCATTATCGAAAGTGGTAATGATTGTGGATATGATTGCGGGACGTCTGGAATTGTTCCCATTATTGTTACTGTTTTCGGCAAGTACGTGGAAAAAATAGAAAGGAAGATAAGATGGTGTCTAATATTATATTGATTGGAATGCCGGGAGCCGGGAAAAGTACAATTGGCGTTGTGCTTGCGAAAAAACTTGGATATTCTTTTGTTGATACTGATTTAGTCATTCAGGAAAAACAAAAGATGCTTTTGCATGAAATATTGGAAGAATATGGACAGGAAGGTTTTAACGAAGTAGAGAATGACATTCTTTCTGACATTTTTGTAAAAAACAGCATCATTGCTACCGGCGGCAGTGCAGTTTATGGCAGAGAAGCAATGCAGAACATGAAAGAATTGGGAAAAATTGTATATTTGGAAATTTCATACGAAGAGCTGCAGCACAGACTGGGAGATCTGGAAGAACGTGGTGTTTCGATGAAAGAAGGACAGTCGCTTCGTTCTCTTTATGAGGAAAGACTTCCACTATACGAGCAATATGCAGATATTACCGTTGACTGCGATGGAAAATCCATTCGTGAAATTGTAACTGAAATTTGTAAAATTACGAATAAAGCATAAGGGAAAAGACATACTAACAGTGAGATGCGAGACTGAAAATAGAAAGGAGTAATCTCATGAAACGTAAAATTGGTATGTTTGCAGCAATGCTTTGTCTGACCGCAGCAATGCTGACCGGATGTGGCGGAAATAAAAACAATACGACCACATCTCCGGCACCGGCTGCGTCTACAGATAATGCGACGGAAGTCCCTGAAAACACCCCTGAAACATCTAACGATATGGAGGATGCAACGGATACAACAACTCCATCTGCGACAGAAGGAGCCGGCAATGACCAGGATAATGGTGATAACGCAGGAAATGCAGTAGATGATATTGTAGATGGCGTTGGAGATGGGGTAAAGGATACGGTTGACGGTGTAGAAGATGCTGTCGATGATGTTACCAAATAGTAATAACAACAAAACGTTTGAAGAGCGTATAAAAAACCCACCAAGTGAAAACGTGTGTTACCACATGAGTTTCCTTTGGTGGGAATTTTTTTAGTCATATTGTTTAGCCGTATATTTTTGGAACCAGACTACCGGTGTCCTCCATTCCCTGGAATGGAAGAGTGCCGTGTGTCTTATAATAGGTTTTCCAATTTGCTAACTCCGCCCGTCTGTGTTCGATCTCAGATTCAACATTGTCCGGTGTGAGAAGAATGCCAAATCCGTCATGTGACGTGCTTTTTCCAGCCATCGTATCAATCATCAGATCGCCAATCTCATAATAGTAATGAGAAATATCATAGTAGTTATAAACGTTTAAAGCAACATCGTTAAACGTATTGAAGCACCATACGTTTCCGCCGACTTGTACGACTTCACGGAGAAACTCGTAAAAACTTTCGCCCTCGTAGCCGATCATCTGACCGGAAAAGACGGAACCGAAAAAGATCTGGAATTCGATGCCCTTCTTATCACACATCTTTTTCATGCGCTTGATGGAAGCGACACACTGACTTACTACGGAAGAGCGGTCCGGGGTACCTTTTTCAAGATACTTGTAAAACTCAGTCACTTTCT
>DJNB01000165.1 GCA_002435545.1 Lachnoclostridium sp. UBA6475 | reverse complement strand
CTGCCGGCGATCTGGATTACGGAGGCACAGCGCGAACGTGCAGAGTCTCTGGGATATACGGTGGTTGACCCGCCATCCATTATTGCAACGCATTTGATGGAGATTATTACGCAGAATATTTACGAACTGCTTACAAGACAGGATGTTCAAAATCTTATTGATAATGTAAAAGATGCGAATGAGACATTGATCAATGAACTTGTTCCTAAGATGCTCAGCGTCGGAGAAATCCAAAAAGTGCTTCAAAATCTTTTGCAGGAAGGGATTTCAATCCGAGATCTTATTACCATTTTTGAAACACTGGCTGATTATGCGCCGACAACACATGATACGGACATTTTGACAGAATATGTAAGACAGAATCTGAAACGTGCGATTTCAAATAAATATTTTGCCAATAAGGAAATGACAAGTGTCATTACCCTGGATCCGAAAGTGGAGCAGGAGATTATGAATTCGGTAAAACAGACCGAGCAGGGTGCTTATCTTGCTCTGGATCCGGAATATTCTGCGAAGATTATGGAATCTTTGCAGGAGCAGATAAGTAAATTGGATGAATTGGGACATACTCCGATCATCATTACGTCTCCGATCGTCAGAATGTACTTTAAACATTTAACGATGGAGCAGTTTAAAAATTTACAAGTATTATCATATAATGAGATTGACTCGGATGTGGAGCTTCAATCAGTTGGGATGGTGACCGTTGAATGATTATAAAAAAATATCTTGCAAAAACAGAAATACAGGCAGTTGAGATGGCAAAAAAAGATCTGGGAAATGGTGCAGTTATTATGAATACGAAAAAAATAACTCCGAAAGGCCTGGCCAGATTATTTATGAAAGGCAAGGTGGAAGTTACTGCCGCCATTGATGAAAATATTGAGTATCAACCGGGTGCGCAGACACAGGAAAAGGCATCGCAGCAGAAAAAAGAGCCTGCCCTGCCTCCGCAGTTTGTTAAAGATATTATTGCAGATGAGAAAAAGGGTTCGGATACTACGGACGCCAAAGAAGAATCGATTGAAGAGAAACTGAATCATTTAAAAAAGATGATCGAACAGCAGATGGAAGGAAAAGAGAAAAAGGAAGAGACGGAGAAGAAAATGAGCGATACCCCTGCATTTACACAAAAGTCTGTGGAAAAAACGGTCTCAAAGGCGGAGACAAAAGCGAGAGCCTGTAAAGAACTGATAAAAAAACAAATGCAGAAAAGTGAAGTAGATCCTGAGAGAATCGACGAAATCATGCAGGAGATCGAAGAATCTCTGCCGGTGGATGCGGCAATTGACCAGATCCTTGCAGCGTTTTATCAAAAGATCATTTTGATGTTAGGGCAGCCCTATACATTGGAAGAAGATGGAAAAGAGATGAAAACAAAAGCAAAATATGTTTTCTTTCTTGGTTCTACAGGTGTAGGAAAGACGACTACGATTGCAAAGATTGCGTCCAAATTGAAATTGGAAAGAAATCAAAATATTGCACTGGCTACGGCAGATACCTATCGAATTGCGGCGGTGGAGCAGTTAAAAACCTATGCCAATATTCTCAGTGCACCGCTGAAGGTAATCTATAGCCCGGAAGAACTCGGCGAGATTAAAGAAGAGATGGAACAATACGACATCTGTCTGATCGACACGGCCGGATGTTCTCACAAAAATAAAGAACAGCTGAGTGATATCCAAAAATTGTTAGAGCAGATCCCGGTGTCAGAGCGGGAAGTCTATCTTGTGTTAAATGCAGCGACAAAGTATTCGGATTTAAAAGAAATTGCAGACGTTTATAAAGATATGACAGATTATAGTATTATATTTACCAAACTGGATGAAACATCGACAACAGGAGTGTTGTTAAATATGAGATTGTATACGGATCATCCGCTTTCTTATGTGACCTGGGGACAAAATGTACCGGATGACATCGGAAAACTGGATGCTCAGAAGATCGCCAAAAAACTGTTAGGAGGGGATGCGTAGTGGATCAAGCAGAGAAATTGCGAAATATTATTAAAAAGCAGGAACTTCCCAAGAACGATCCTGTCCCGGAACAAATCCCGGTAAAGCATAATGCCAAAGTAATAACAGTTACGAGCGGCAAGGGTGGTGTCGGAAAATCAAGTATGTCAGTCAATCTGGCGATTCAGTTGAGCCGGCTGGGGAAACGGGTAGTTATTTTTGATGCGGATTTTGGCCTGGCAAATGTAGAGATCATGTTAGGACTGCATCCCCGGTACAATCTGGCGGACATGATGTTCCGCGGAAAAACATTAAAAGAAATTATAACATATGGTCCGGAAAATGTTGGTTTTATTTCCGGTGGTTCGGGAATCCAGGAACTTGCCAATATGTCACGGGACCAGGTCATTACGCTGATACAAAAACTGGTCGAACTGGATCAATATGCAGATGTGATCATTGTGGATACCGGTGCAGGGATCAGTGATGCGGTATTGGAATTTGTAGCTGCAAGTGAGGAGGTTCTTCTCGTGGCTACACCGGAGCCTACCTCCATTACGGATGCCTACGCACTCTTGAAAACGCTTAACAAAAAAGTGGATACCGATTCCGAAGAAACCGTCGTTAAAATGATCGCCAATCAGGTGCATGGAAACCGGGATGCCAAAGAGTTGTTTGATAAATTGGGTATGGTGGTTTCAAAATTTCTGGATATTAAGGTTCAATACATTGGGGCGGTTCCTTATGACCATAATATGCAGCGTGCGATCATGAAACAGACGCCGATCAGCATATTGGATCCTTATTCCAATACTGCGAAAGCGGTAAAAAAGATTGCCTGTCTGATCGATGCCAATATGGAACAGCAGGAAGAACATTATGGAATTGTGAAGATGTTTTCCAAGGTGATCCGCATGAGGTTTATAAAAAGGTAGTAAAGTATACAAGTAGAGGAGAGGGCAATGCAGAAAAATAATCATATTAAAATTGGAAATCGTATCGAACTGCTTCAGACAAAAAGTACATTTGGACGGAAAGTGTCAGACAAAAAATATACAAGCCAGCTGCTGGATTATGATGGAATACGGACATTGAAAATTTCGGTTCCATTTTATGAGGGACGTGTTGTACCATTAGATATGGGGGATGAGTACGAGCTGCGTTTCTATACGGCAAAAGGAATGTATCAATGTAGGGCAAAGGTGCTTCGCCGGTACATGGAGATGAAGATACATGTTGTGGAAATGCAGATGACCACGGAACTGACAAAATATCAAAGACGTCAGTTTTACCGGTTGGACTGCAGGCTGAAATTTCAATTTCGTGTTGTTACCGAAGAAGAGCGGGCGCTCAGTGATTTAGTAGAGCGCAACGAATTTACCGATGCGATCGTTCAGAAAAATTTTGAAGAAAAGTTGAAAGCCATGAGACAGGAATGGCATGAGGCGCAGATGACAGATATCAGTGGAGGAGGCATCCGTTTTCAATGTACCGAAGAACTTGAGAAGCAGGTTCATATTGAAGTAAAGATATCATTGGATACAGGGGCGGAATTACGGGTAGTATGCTGCAAGGCAGTGGTTATTGATGTAGTGCCGGGGGTAAGTTATGGACGTGAATATATCGCAAGATGCCAATTTGATGAAATTGATAAGAATACACAGGAACTAATCGTGAAGTATATTTTTGAAGAACAAAAACGTCGAATAAGAAAGGATTAACTGTGGAAT
>DJNB01000096.1:2420-4361 GCA_002435545.1 Lachnoclostridium sp. UBA6475 | reverse complement strand
CAACTAACGTTGGAAAGAACCGATAGGAAATAATTGCGCATAGGTGTCTGCACTTGTTTCCATATCACAGCGGTAGATTTCATCGTTGTGAATGACTGCCCCATCAAAGATGATATTCGCTTCGACTCCCTCTGCCACCACAATATGGGTGTCGATCAGCGCACCATTGATCTCGTTGCTTCCTTTTATAATGTAATTTCCATTTTCTGTAATATTGATCTCAATGACTTTCGCCGAAACATCGTCACCATAACAATCGACAATGTTTTTGTCCGTTATAAGCGACGCATCCGACAGATCATAAGTAATGGCATCTTCGGTTGGCATCGAAAGCGCCTTGATCTCCTCCAGTGTCGTCTGTCCTTTTGCGTACGCATCGGTATACGATACAAACGGAATACTTGTAAGCACCGTCGCCGACAAGGCTGCGATACAGATTCCCTTTTTTGCCTGCTTGTAAAATTTCTTTCTCATCCCTTTTCTCCTTTTAGCGTTTTATTCTTGAATTTATCATATTTTTATATTTATTTCAATCTTTTTACAGAATTGTTATTATGACAACAGAATTGTCGATTGCAAAATGGGTCTTGCACTATCGCACGATTGCTGTTAAAATATGGTTATTATGTGCATAAGGAGAATGTTTTTATTATGAGACAAAATTCCCAATATAACTTTAACTTATTGTTAATTTTAGCCGTAGGCATTCTGGCACTGGTTTTTTCGACCGAATGTGCGCAGGCAAAAGTGAAAACAACGATCAAAAACGGGGTTTGTACGGTATCCGGAAAAGGCGCCATGACAGACGACTGCAGTTATAATAAGAAGATCAAAAAGGTCATTATTAAAAAGGGGGTGACTTCTCTCCCGGAAGAAGCCTTTACTAAGTGCAAAAATCTAAAAGAAGTTGTGATTGCAGACAGCGTAAAAAAAATTGGCGCTTATGCCTTTATGGAGACAAATCTCCGCGAGATCACGATACCAAATTCAGTGAAAAAGATGGGCGAAGGTGTTGTAAATTACTGTAAAAATTTGAAAAAGATTAAGATGCCGGGAAATGTAAAACTGGGATACTGTGACGAGATTTATGACCGGATTCAATACGATCTTGGATCCCCGGTCAAAACCATACAATTGACAAGCAGTCTGAATCTCAATACGTTTACTTACCTGGCTGCGGAAAATGTCATTGTTTCCAAAAAGGATCCCAAATACACGTCGATCGACGGCCTCATCTATACAAAAGACGGAAAACGTCTTGTGCGCATCCCATCGCATTGCAAAACAGCGGTAATCGCCGAAGGATGTACGGAATTTTGCACCAATGCCATCGAATGGTCCGCCATAGATGCGGAAGATGCCCATATCGGATGTCAGAAATTGAAATCTGTCGTACTGCCAAAAAGCATCCAGACCATTGACATCCGGAAATTTGCCGCTAACCTCCAGCCTACTCCTTTTTATGATCCCTCTGTCACGAGAAAGAAATATATTTCCTTTACGCTTCATAATAAAGACATGACGTGGGAGCAGATTTCTCTTCTTCATAAGAAATTTAACATACCGTATCTGAACCTCTATAAAGAGGTTCCCGGCGCGTTCGGACCCGGCTCTGAACAAGGCTTCGTAACTTCAAAAGACGGAACGGCGTTATTAAAATACATTGGAAAAGAGGACGCTGTCCACATCCCGCAGGGAATCACACAGATTGGCGAAGCCGCTTTTTCCGGCGCACCAATTGCTGAAGTCACCATTCCAAAAAGCGTGACAACAATTGATTCCGAAGCTTTTTCAGGCTGCAAAAAACTGGCAAAAGTAATTTTTGAAGGCACCCCGTCTGCAATTGCATGCAGCGCCTTTACGGAAAGGTCTGTGCTTGTCGAGCCTGGCAGTATCGCGATACAATACACATGGGCTGTTCCCTACAACATAACGGGCGGT
>DJNB01000096.1:0-2395 GCA_002435545.1 Lachnoclostridium sp. UBA6475 | reverse complement strand
GCGGTCGCAGCTATTATACCATTTCTTTTTACTGTCTTCCGTTGGAAGGTGCCGATGGGTATGAATTGCAGATATCTACAGCAGAAAATTTTGCAAAGGACGAAACAAAGACATTTACCGTGAAAAAAAATGGAAAACGGGTCTGCAAACGTATCCCCATTGACATTTCACTTATTCTGTATTACCGGGTTCGTCCTTACAAACTTATGGGGCAGACAAAATTTTACGGACAATGGACGCACAATCGCTTCGATCCTTGGAGCTTACTGGATGAATGCAATAACAATGGAGGCTAAACTGTCATGAATCAACGAAAACATTCTATCTTATTTTTACTTTTCACCGTGGGTCTTTTTGCCGGCGTACTTCTTTGCACCGAAACTACCCACGCAAAAGTGAAAGTCACGGTAAAAAATGGCGTCTGTACGGTATCCGGAAAAGGTGCCATGACCAAGCCGAAAAGTTATAATCAGAAGATTAAGAAAGTAGTAATTCAAAATGGGGTGACTTCTCTCCCGGTAGAAGCCTTTGCAGGCTGTAGGAAATTAAAAAAGGTTTCCATCGCCGACAGTGTAAAAAGCATCGGAGCATGTGCCTTTATGCAGACGGATCTCCGCAAGATCACGATACCAAATTCGGTGAAAAAACTCGGAAACAGCGTTTTAAGTTCCTGTAAAAAATTGACAAAGATCAAGATGCCGGGAAATGTAAAAATAACCTATGGAAGCGACCAGTATTATCCTGTCTTTCAATTTGACGTTGATTCCCCGGTAAAAACCATTGAATTGACAAGCAGTCTCAATCTGGAAATATTTATGTATCTGTCGGCGGAAAATATCGTGGTATCCAAAAACGACCCCAAATACACTTCGATCGACGGCATTCTCTACACAAAGGATGGAAAAAGCCTCGTCCGCATCCCGAATCTCCGCAAAAAAGCAGTGATTGCCGATGGCTGCGAAGAATTTTGCACCACAGCTGTAGAATGGGCAGGCGACGATGATGGCGATCCTTATATGGGATGCCAAAACCTCAAAACAATCACGCTGCCGGAAAGCATCCAGACCATTAACACGAAAAAGCATTTGACCCGCTGGGGAACCTCTTCTTACGCGGAAGATCACTCCCCGGATAAAACGGATTCTATTTCCTTTACCATTGCAAATAAAAATATGCCGTGGGAGCAGGTTTCTCTTCTTCATAATAAATTTAATACGCCGTATGAAATGCTTCGTAAAGAGGTTCCCGGTGCATTTGGGCCGGGATTTGAGCAGGGGTTTATAACTGCAAAAGACGGAACGTTGCTAATAAAATACGTTGGAAAAGATAAAAGTGTTATTCTTCCTGCGTACATTACGGAAATTGGAAAAAATGCCTTTGCCGACGCAGCGCTTTCTGAAATCACAATTCCAAAAAGTGTGACAACCATTGATTCCGGAGCTTTTTCAGATTGTAAAAAACTAGCAAAAGTGATTTTTGAGGGCACCCCATCTGACATTTCGCCCGATGCCTTTACAGAAAGATCTGTCCTTATCGAACCCGGCAGTATTGAGTCACAATACACATGGGCTGTTCCAGACATCACAAAGAGTACACGCAAAGGTTATACGATCTCTTTTTACTGTCTCCCGCTGGAAGGTGCCGATGGCTACGAACTTCAAGTTTCTTCCAGTAAAAAATATGCCTCCAAAAAGACCAAAACGTTTACCATGAAGAAAACCGGAAAGCTGGTTTGCAAATTTAATACAAACTCCGGCGTTATTTATAGCAGGGTCCGCCCATACACTCTCACAACAGGAGTGAAAGTCTATGGGAAATGGACCTGCCGGACGATTTATGACATTGTGCTAAATGACAACTAAATATTCTGTTCTTTATTTAAGCACTTCAAAATACGGAAGCACATTGGAAATGTACGTATTCAGAATGTCTGTAAATTCTTTTGCCTGTTTTTCGTCCTGAATTTCACCATATTCAATGGTATACGTATATCCGCCCCGGCTGTCTACGTAGGTCATCATGTCGTTTTTCTTTTCTACCTGCTCCGGAGAATATTCTCCTTTGATCTTATGGATTGTGAAAAATGGCATCTTGACACCGTTCTTCTTTGCCATAAATACCGCGTAGGATTCCTTCTGTTTGAAGTCGGCATTTTTGACATTTTTCTTTTCTTTCACGCTAATGAGTTTCGCAACTTCTTTCGGAAGTGCTACGCTGCAATTGGCGGCTCTGCTGCTGAGTTTTGTGCGCGCTGCCAGCTTCACATCCGGGTTGAGCACTACAGTCTGCCCGCCAAATGTCACGCTGACAACGTCTTTTGACTCGATGACTTTCTTGAATCCGATCCGGCGGTAACCCGGATTTGTCTCGTCTCCCCACTCCTCATTGACATCGT
>DJNB01000048.1 GCA_002435545.1 Lachnoclostridium sp. UBA6475 | reverse complement strand
TCGAAGCGATAGGATTTGAGAAAGGTATTGAAAGCGGATCGACGCGTATCAATCGTTTAAATGCAGCGCTGATCAAGGACAATCGTACGGTAGAACTTTTCCAATCGACGCAGGATGATGAATTACAGAAGAAGTTAATGGAAGAATATGGAATTCAATAATAACAATGCTTTCATTTAGATGTGTGGTAAAAAGAGAAGACCGTCAAATGGATTCACTTTAAGGTGAATCTGTTTGGCGGTTGTTTTTAGCTGCATAATTATATCCGCAAAAGGATTGACTTGAAAGTGAAAAAAACGGAAAAAAAATTGAACTTTTGTCTGATATAATAGAAGAAAATACATAAATCAGGAGGAAAAATTATGAGGAAAGCAGTTACAAAAACAGTGATTTTTGCCATGACAATAGCTATGTTGATAGGATGTGGACAAAGAGAAAATTCAAATCGAGAAAGTAAGAGTGATACATCATCCACGAAAACATCAGAAAATGTACAGGAGGTAAACTTTAATCTTGTAGGGGAAATTGCGGATGCAGAAGGAAAGCTTTCAGGAGCGGGAGAAATATTGAAATGGGAAAATGGGGAACAAATCACATTATCTGATTATCAGGGAAACGAAATTGATGTTAAATTCACAAAAAATGAAGAATCAGCAATGTTAGATTTGGTGGATGATTCTACTTCTGTATTAGGTGAGAGCATTTTAAGAGTGAGGAAAGAAAGTGGTATTAATAAATGTGCACTATATACAGAGAGTGGTGAACAGCTGATTCCATTTGAAGCGGATTTGTTTGAAGCGATGAATGGATATACCGCCACACGGTTTATACAAGTTGGTTATATAACAAATGAAACGACAGATAACAAGAAAGCACTTTTTGCAGGAACAGAAAAAAATAGTCTTCAATACTTTATTGAGGGGGATGATAATGCAAAAGGATACGAAGGATATTGTCACATTTATGATTTAAAGGAAAAAAAGATGATAGATTTGTCAGATATTACTACACAGGAGGAACTTGATAGTTATGAGGTATGTGGAGACAAAATTATACATACAGAAAATGGAAAAGTTATGTTGTACGATGGACAAGGTGTAAATGAAATAACCATTGGAAATGGTCAAGTGGGTGAAATTGGGAAGGGTATTTTTGTTGTTGATAATGATGATACGGGGGAAGCAATTGTATATAATACAGCTGGCGAGGAGATCTTTAAGACGACAAAAAAATTAACATGCGGTGGCGAACACATACTATGTTATGAGGATGATGATACGGTAAGTATATTGAATAAAGAGGGGGAAGAAGTGGTACCGAAAGGAACTTATAAATCAAATTGTTTTGTTTTTGATAATGAATATTTTTTGAGTTTAAAGAAAGAAAATACAAATGTATTATTGGACACTCAGGGAAATGTTATTATGGAGACGGCAAATGATATTAATCGAATGTCAACAGGGCTGTGCGCTGTGGAGAATGGTGACAATTATGACATTTATGATAATATGGGAAAAGTGACAAGCATAAAAAAAGCATCAAATAATATTCTGCCAAATCAAGCATTGTATGAAGAAAAAGAAGATGGATCGAAACAGTATTATGTTTATGATCAAAATTCGCTTTCTCTTAATATCAAAGAGAGCGAAGGGGACGGTGTTTTTGTAACGTGTAGTGAACGCAATAGTGAGGAGACCTTTTATGGCCTTTATGAAGTGATTAGTGGGAAACAGTTACTTGAAGCAAAGTACGAGGAAATTATGATTGGAAGCAAGTATGTATATGCATATGATGGTACGAAATGGAATATTTACGAATATCAGATACCAGATAAATTTGCAAATTAAGTATTAGAAAAAGGAGGCCGTTATGTTACGTATTAGTTATATCAAAAAAACCTGCCCGCAATGTGGCAATGTTTACAAAATCTATAAGTCAGAGACGCAGACGAGTGTAGGGAGCCCGATTATTAATTGTAAAAAATGTGGAAATCAGTTTGTGGACTCAAGTTTTATGGAGCCGGCGTATTTTCGCCTCAGTGAGACTTGTCCGAATAACTGGCATCCAGTCATTCGAATTATTTTGGGGATTTTGTTGTTTACGGATTTTGTGTTGATCTTGTTGCAGGCGTTGTTAAATGTTGAAGCTATTATGGGGGTTATGGTGTGCTGTTCTTTGGCAATATGGCTTATATTTTTGTATTACATAGTTAAAAAATTAAGTTATCCACAGGAAAAAAGAAAGTGGATTGCAGAGTATAATATGTCGGTGCAGAGGCTGGGGAGTTCAGAATATATGACATTTTTGAAAGAAATTTATGGCGTAGATCCGGTAGGAACGATGCAGCTTGACATAATGCCGCAGGAGACAAAAAAGCAGATCCTTGATCGTGTAACAAGTGGAAAAGAGAGAAAAAGCAGATTGGTAACCAGCCTGTTTACGGTACTTGGTGTAGTGGGAGCAGTTGTGTTTCTTGTAGTGGCGACAACAACAGCTTCCCCAGCAAAAACCCAGAAATTGTCAGATGCACTGGAATCAGCTGATTTTGTGAAAGATGAAGTCGTGTACATTTGTGATTTTGGACGTGAAAGCATGGTGCGTCAAAATACAAATGAAGAGGTAAGCGGAAGTGGAAAAAATTACACGTTGCTGCTTAATGAGGCAGGAGATTATGCGATTTTTACGATGTCAGATGAGCAGAATAAGAAGTGCAAAGAAAAAAATGAGTCATTTAAAGTGTATGGAAAAGTTACGGAGCTTTCGGATGATTTTTGGCGGAATATAAGCGAGGAAACAAAAACGCTCTTTACGCAGAAACCACAATACCAGGTGGAACTTCTGGACAATCAGCCAATGACTTTAAATGCGGGAATTATAGCAGTTTTGGTTGTGGATATTGTGCTGTTTATCGTTGCTGTTATTTTGAAGATATTCTATATTCAAAAATATGGAATGATCATAAAGGAGGTAAATGCAAATTATACCAAGAAATTAAGTTAGGAGGCGGTTCATATGAACACAAAAAAATGGTATCATTTGTTCTTACTAACCGGATTTATGATGTTGGTTTCGCTGGGAATATCTGTTAAAGCGGATGCAGCGACAATTATGGATCTGGAGAAAAAATTCCCAAATGGGGCGTATTGGAATCATGTAGTTCAAAGCGGTCATCGCTATTCCGGTTATGACGATGTAGGAAGCTGTAACAATCCGGACGGCTACACATGGACACCATGTAATACACACAAGGGAAGTGTTGGAGTAGGCGGTTATGATTGTAATTCTTTTGGAGGAGGCATGCAGTGTAATGGATTTGCACGTAAACTTGCGTATGATCTGTATGGTTCAATGCATACTTCTTGGGGATATGGAAATATAAATACGGCGAAACGTGGAGATGTTGTTCATTATTATGCAGCGGATACAGATGCCACATATGGACATTGGGCAATGATTATTGGCAGAAGCGGAACGACTGTTACGCTGGGAGAAGCAAACCGGGCTGGAAATTGTAAGATTAGCTGGGGACGTACACTTAATCTTGCGACTGTTTCCAGCTATACAATCTATTCTGCTCCGTATGAGGCTACATTTGATGTGCCAGATACCCAGCCCCCAACAATCAGCAATGTCCGCATCACCGATGTAAATGCGGATGGTTATACCGTTGTGTGCGACGTTAGCGACAATGTGGGAGTGAGCAAAATAGAATTTCCATCCTGGAACGTTGACATCCATCAAGGTGAGGATGCAAACTGGATTGCAGGAAGTGTTTCCGGGAATACGGCGACGGCGAGAATTCCGCTTTCGACACTTAAATCCGGAGCGATTGAAGGAAATTATCTCACTGACATTTATGCCTGGGATGCAGCGGGAAACTGTTCTTCCGGAAGATGTCCGATTGTATATATTGACCGGACGGCACCGACATTGAGTGATGTAAGGATTGTTGAGCAGGATTCCAAGGGATATATTTTGGAATGTAAAGCATCCGATGACAAAGAGGTTGACCGCGTGCAGTTCCCGACGTGGACCGAGGCAAATGACCAGGATGATCTGGCGGCAGACTGGGTACATAATTCATCCATAACCGGAACTAAGGTGGGGGATG
>DJNB01000147.1:1099-4191 GCA_002435545.1 Lachnoclostridium sp. UBA6475 | reverse complement strand
ACCTTTGTTGAAATTCTTATCCAGATTCAGCATTGCATCATACGCCTTTAACTCAAGTGTCTTTATCTTCCTGTTTGCCTCTGCAATATAAAAAATCCCCATTGGGACTTCCTCATAAGCATCACCAACCTTCAGATGAAAAGAAACCGTTATAGATGCATCTTCCAGACTGTATCTGTCAATATCCGAAAACAATGATATTCCAAGTTCTGCTGCATACACAGAGCCGAGTTCGATCTCTGATGAGCCGGAGCATTGTCTGCTGATATAGCCGGAACCCTTTACAATGTCCTTATTCCCAAATGTATATTTTTTTCCTGCCTTAGTTGTGATCGTCCCCGTCCAAAAGAATGAACGTGATGACTCACTAATAGCTTTCTGATATTCTTTTGAAACCGGGTACATAAAACCACTCCTCTAATACTCATTTAATGTAAATGACACCGTCCACAATCCTTTGTAACTTGTATCCTTTTCCAGCTTTGCCTTAAATCCTGTAATATACATTTCTGCATCTTTCAGATTTAGTTCCTCTGTATCAAAATACTTCACGGCAATTTTTGACCTTTTACTGTACGCCGTCAGTATCTTTAACCACTTAGGGGAAACAGAAAAAGAAACGGCAATGGAAATAACTCCTGTTCTTACCACATCTCTCTGCGTTGTTCCTGCCTCTGTTTCTCCCGATGAATCTGCCTCCACATCTGAAATATCAAGATCATAAGAATCCGGCAGGGGAAGATCCATTTCATCGAATTTTAAATACTGTATAAATGCCATGCCTATCTTCCTCCACTTCTCAGATTTGCCCTCTGCTGTGCAGATACGATCACTTCATCAAGCATCGTTCCGCCAAGGTACACAGGAATAACAATATCCCCGGAATCACCCTTCACGTCCTTGATTGCAGAAGTGATTGCTGACATCATACTTGCAATCCCTGCAGATGACTGTTCAGAGGTCTGCATTCCTGCAATGGTCTCCGTTCCGCTTACATTCGGACTGACTATCATATCCTGCGATACACCTTCGATTGCCTTTGCCACCATGCCTTTACTCTTTTCGATTCCCTTTGCAAGTCCTCCCATAAAGTCAGGCATCCATGATTCATAGTCTGTAAGTGGTCCTTCATCCGGCACAGAAAAATGCAGGAATGACTTGATCTTATCAGCCACACTCTTAACAGCATCCCCAACTGCACCAATACAGCTTTTAATACCATTCACAATTCCCATAATAAGGTCTTTCCCCCATGTAAATGCCTGTGAAGCAAGTCCAGTAATATGGCTTTTCACATTTGAAAATCCTGTCTTTACTGCATTTAATACATTTCCCATCGCACCTTTGACAGCATTCACAATGCCTGTGAACACAGATGTTACAGCACTCTTGATTGCTCCAAGGACTGTGGAAACCGTAGATTTGATGGTATTCCAGATGGTCGATATCGTGCTCTTGATCGTGTTCATTATCGTAGTAATGGAATTTTTTACAGCAGTAAAATCTCCTGTGATCAGCCCCTTAATACCACTGACTACTGCACTGATGATCGTCTTGATGGCATTCCATATCGTAGAAAATACAGTTTTGATTGCATTAAGCACCGTGGTAATTACAGTTTTTATGGTATTCCATACTGTTGTTATCACGGTCTTAATTACCGTAAGTACCGTCTGTATGATTGTCTTATAGATATTGAAATACGTTGTCACAAGTGTTTTGATCACATTAAAAACTGTAGTAAAAACACCCTTGATTGCTTCCCATACCGTTGTGATAACCGTCTTTATCACATTGATGACAGTCTCGATAATCGTCTTATACAGATTGAAGTATGTTGTCACAAGTGTTTTGATCACTTCAAATACTGTAGAGAAAATCGTCTTGATTGCTTCCCATACCTGTGAGAAGAACTCCTTGATTGCATTCCATACAGTAATTGCAACCTGTTTTACATTCTCCCAGAGGTTGATCCAGAACTGACGGAATCCGTCACAGTTGTTCCAGAGATAAATAAAAGCAGCCACAAGTGCTGCTATGGCTGCGATAATAAGAACGATTGGATTTGCAAGCATTGTCGTATTAAGTGCTGCAAATGCTCCCTTAACTGTATTAATAACTCCGGCAATCTTCGGAACAATCGTCATGATCGTACCGACTGCCGATATCACTTTTCCAATGACTATCAGTACGGGACCGAGAGCCGCCGCCAGAAGTGCTATGGTGACAACTGTTTTCTTTGTCCCCTCATCAAGGCTGTTTAGGAAATCAACAAACTTCTGAACCCATCCAACGATCTGCTTGATGGCAGGCATCAACAGTTCTCCAAACGAAATGGCAAGTCCCTCTAAGGCAGATTTTAATATGGTGATCTGTCCCTGCAGGTTATCAAGCTGTGTATCTGCCATCTGCTGTGCAGCCCCGCCGCTGTCGGTGATCTTCTGCTGAAGGTCATCCCATGTACTTCCTGTATTGGCAAGTAAAGCATTTACTGAAGACAGATCGGTCTTGTTAAATATCGTGCCAATAATGTTTGATTTCTCTGCCGATGTCATTCCATCCATGCTCTTATTAAGGTCACCAAGGATGTCATTCATTGAACGCATATTTCCTTCGGAATCATATACGGAAATACCAAGTGCCTCCATCTGAGCAGCTGCCTTATCCGTTGGATTCTGTAATGACAGGATAATGTTACGGAGATGCGTACCACCTTCCGCTCCCTTTATACCATTATTGGCAAGTATACCAAGTGCGGTGTTCAGCTCTGCAGTACCGCCCTTGATGGATTTGGCTGTTGCACCAATAGTAAGGATACCTTCGCCAAGCTGTGCTACGGATGTATTTGTGGTAGATGCCGTCTTTGCCATCTGGTCCACCATAGTTTCCGCTTCATCTACGCCCATTCCGAGGGCGGACATTGCATCCGTTACCATGTCAGATGCATCAGCAAGGGCAATATCCCCGGCTGCTGCAAGGTTAAGTACGGTCGGCAGTGTATTACACATCTGCTCCGTATCATATCCGGCAAGTGCAAGGTAGTTTAATGCTTCGGCACACTCTGATGCAGAGAATGCTGTTTCTGCACCCAT
>DJNB01000147.1:267-1002 GCA_002435545.1 Lachnoclostridium sp. UBA6475 | reverse complement strand
CCCATTGTTGCCTGTACCTGTGACATGGAAGATTCAAAGTTTGCCGCTGTTGTCACGGATGCAGTTCCTAAAGCCGTGACTCCGGCAGTGACTGGTAATAACTTCTGTCCGGCAGAGGATATGTTATCTCCTGCAGTCTTTAATTTTTCTCCGGCAGATGCTATCTTCTGTACTGCCGTAGCTGACTGGTTTGCCTGTGTTTCCAGCTTTTTTAAGTCCTGTTCTGTTTCCACGATTTCCCTCTGGAGGGCATCGTACTGTTCCTGTGAGATTTCTCCATTGGCAAGTGCTGTATTTGCCTGTTCTGCTGCCGTTTTAAGTGTTGCCAGTTTTTCTTTTGTCTCGCTGACAGCCTCTGCAAGCAGTTTATGTTTTTGTGCCAGAAGTTCCGTATTTCCCGGATCCAGTTTCAGCAGCTTGTTAACATCCTTCAGCTGTGACTGTGTAGACTTGATCTGCCCGTTCACACCCTTAAGGGCATTCTGCAGTTTTGTTGTATCACCACCGATTTCAACGGTAATACCCTGAATACGGCTTGCCATGAATCCTCACCTCCTCATAAAAATGGGTACAAAAAAAGCACCAACCGAAGTTGATGCTCGTAAAATAATTAACTTATACTATTGGTAATATCTCATAGAAAACACACCCCTGTTCTCTTGCCTGTGTTTCACACATTTCCTTTGTATCAGCATATCCTCTTGGGTTCTCATTTATATCCACCCAGTAATACTT
>DJNB01000147.1:0-216 GCA_002435545.1 Lachnoclostridium sp. UBA6475 | reverse complement strand
CTAACAGGTTTTTCCCATATTTCCTGCATAACATTATCTATAATTCTACATTTAACATCCGAAATATCCTCAGAAAAAAGCTTTACTTTTCCCTCAATATATTCATCATCATGGTGTATGAAACTGTCAATTACATCGTATAATATATTTGAAAATTTCAATGCTTTTTCATCCGAATCGATGTATACGCTGAACCCATTCTCATAAATTTCCTTA
>DJNB01000049.1:5775-13741 GCA_002435545.1 Lachnoclostridium sp. UBA6475 | reverse complement strand
CAGTTAAATATTTCCTATCACAGCATAACGGATAAGGGAGGGCGTGCTGTGAATGAAGATTCGATGGGTATACTTCCCACAAGAAACGCGCTGCATTTTTTGCTTTGTGACGGACTTGGCGGACATGGAAGCGGAGACATTGCTTCTTCCTTTGTCGTTGAGCAGATGAAGGGTAATCTGGAACAGGGAAAGTCGGTAGAGGAAAGCATTACCCTTACGCAGCAGGCGTTGCTCGAAAAGCAAAAAAGAGAAGAGGCAACAGATAAGATGAAGACAACCTTGACGTGTCTGACAATACATGATCTGGAGGCTCAGTTTGCACATGTTGGCGACTCCCGCATTTACTATTTTGAAAAGGGAAAGTACATAGCGCGCACACAGGATCACAGTGTACCGCAGATGCTTTATCAAAGCGGAGAGATCAAGGAAAAAGACATTCGGCATCATGTGGACCGCAGCCGGCTGCTTCGCGTAATGGGAACCGAATGGTCCTCCCCCAAATACCAGATTACAAAAGGCATGCACATATCGAAAAACAGCACGTTTTTGCTTTGCAGTGACGGTTTCTGGGAACTGATTGACGAGAAAAATATGTGCAAATTATTGAAAAAATCAGCTACTCCGGAAGAATGGCTTGAAAGTATGAGACAGGTTGTGCTGAAAAATGGAATTGGTACGAACATGGACAATTATTCTGCAATTGCAGTATTTATCCGTTAAATTTTAAGAAGAAAAAGAGGAAAATATATGGTAATTAAGTGTAATAACGGACATTGGTATGATTCCAATGTGGATTTGGTCTGTCCGCATTGTAAACGTGAAAACGGAAAACTGGCAATGCGGCTTGACGATAAGGAAGAGGATGATAAAACCGTTTCCTTTATCGATGTGGCAGAAGATATGCAGGGACTTGACCAGCAGATTGCCGGATCGCTGTCCGTTGGAAGCAGCGGAAGCAGTGATGCTGTTGATGACTTTGATTTTGGTATGGAAGATATTGACATTGACGACAGCGATAAAACCATTGCGCTTGGCTTCTTTGGAGTGTCGGAGGAAATTCAGCCGGTTACGGGATGGCTGGTGTGTACCAGGGGAGAAGAAAAGGGAAAAGATTATCGCCTGCATTCCGGTAAAAACTTTATCGGACGATCTGCCAAGATGGATGTTGTGCTGCTTAAAGACAATCAGATTGCCAGAGAAAAGCATGCGTCAATTGTATACGATCCCAAGGGACATGGATTTTATATTTCGCCCGAAGATGCCAATCTTGTCTACCACAATGACCAGCTGCTGGCAAAGGTACAGGAATTAAGAGAAAATGACAAGATACGTATCGGTGAGACGGAATTGGTATTTGTACCATATTGCAAGGAGGAGAGAAGATGGCAGGAAGAATAAAAAAATGTATGTGGATTGCGGCGGCATTGGTCGCAGCAGCGTTTGCAATGCAGACCGGTGTACAGATTCAGGCAAAGACATTTATGACCCCTTATCTTGTGGAGCAGGCACAGGGAAAAGCACCGGATGTCACGGCGTATGTGACAGGCGGCAAGATGAAAAAAGACGCGGTTTTTTCCGGTACGGTTGGTGACGATATCAACCTCATGCAGTCCGGGGAGACAACTTCATTTGATAAAAGTGGCGAAGGCATCCGTTATATCGTACTGGTAGATAATTCCGGATCGGTTGAACCGGGGCAGCTTGGCGAAGCCAAAAAACAATTGATAAACTTTCGCAAAGAAATGTCAGATGCGGATCAATTGACACTTTACACCGTAGGCGGCAATGATTCTGCCGGAAGTAAGAAAAATGTACTCGGCAGAGAAGTAAACGGAAAAGACAGCGGTCAATTATCCGCCGATCTGAAAAAGATCCAAAGCATAAAGTATTATAACAGCAAAAAGAGTAAGACGGTATTGTACCGTTCTCTGCGTGAAGTACTGGAAGAAAATACAACATTTGAAAAGCGAACCGTAGTTCTTCTTGTGACAGATGGAGAGGATGATTCTACCGGAAAAAATAATGACAAAGAAGTGATCCGAAAGACGGTAGCGGATTCGATGATTCCGGTTTACGGTGTGATCTTGTACAACAAGGCGCAAAAGCCTAATAAAACCAAGATGAGATATACGCGCGACAAAATCTTAGATGAAAAGAACTGCCGTGGGTATTATGCGGACTGCAGCGGCAGCAAATCAAAGAAGACGGTTGCCACCGCATTTAAAGACATCAAAACCATCTGGAAAAAGGGAACTTTCGTAGTTAAATTAAAAGCACCGTCCAACAAAAAAGTAGACGGAATTGCCAAACTGACTTTGACGGCATCTGTAGATGGTACGTCACAGGCGATGGATCCGGTAAATGTAAATTACAGTTCTTTTGCCGAAGATACCGCCCCGCCGGAGATCAAGGATATCAAGAAAATACAGGCGAATTCCATCAGTTTTACGATAACCGATGATTCGGGAAATGTGATAGGTGCGGATAAGGCAGCCAATTACATTGTTAAGACAAAAACCGAAAAAGACGATGGAAAAATTTGGAAGATAAGCAGTGCCAATTACAATAGTGTGGACAATAAGGTTGTTCTTACTTTCGAAGAATCCCTTTATACCGGAGATTATACATTAAGTTGTACCAATATCTGCGATGACACACAGGAACAGAATAAATTGACAAAAACGTACGAGTTTTCATTTGAAGGTTTGAATGAAGGAAAAGAAAAGGCAAAGGAATTCCTTAAATCCTACTGGTGGATCGCGGTTATTGCATTAGTTGTTGTTATCGGACTGATCGTTGTCATCATCGTGAAGAAAAAACCGGGAAAGATTGTGGAAGTGGATCCGTCAGATATGCTGAAAGCGGATACCAAACTGATCCGCTTAACGATTACAGACCGCGCGGGAACGATCAAAGACGTCGAATGGAATGTGGAAGGAAGTTTGTTTGTCGGACGATCGGAGATGTGCAATATTTTCTTTGATGATGAGAGATTGTCAAAGCAGCATTTTGTTATCGAAGTGACGAAGATGGCGTGTTACATCGAAGACCTGGAGTCTACCAACGGAACATTTGTAAATGGTGTAAAGGTTACATCCAAACGTATGTTGTTAGAAGGAGATAAGATTACTGCCGGAAGAGAGACATTTATCTTTCATGTGATAAATGATGCATAGCCGGCACAGTAATGCACGATGTGAGTGTGGATTGGAGAGAACCGGATGAAAGGATATACATTTTGCCCCAATTGTTTTCAAATGGGTACATACAATGGACAAATCTGTAAGAGCTGCGGCTATGTAGGTGAACCAACCCCCAAAAATGTACTGCTTCCGGGAACGCAGTTAAAGAAGCGTTATTTTATCGGAAGAGTGCTTGGAATCGGTGGTTTTGGTGTTACATATCTCGCATTTGATCCTATGGCAAGTGGATTGTGTGCGGTAAAAGAATATTTTCCAAGAGCCTGGGCAGTCCGCGATAATGAGAGCTGCTGCCTGATTCCCAATGGAGAAGTGCAGACAGAAGTATATCAGCATGGACGCGATGTCTTTATCAATGAAGCGAAGATATTGCAGGGACTTTATGCCAATCCGCATGTGGTAAATGTATACGATTTCTTTTATGATAATCAAACGGCTTATATGGTGATGGAATATATTCAGGGAGAAACCGTCAACAACTATATGAAAAAAAAGAACCATACCGTTACCATTCACATGGCGAACCAGATGCTTCGGGAGATTGGAGAGGCGCTGGAGCAGATCCACCAGAATATGCTGCTTCACCGGGATATCAGCCCGGACAATATCATGCTTACACCCGGTGGACAATTTAAACTGATTGATTTTGGAGCAACAAGAACCTATGCTCTGAGCAGTCCAATGAGTATGTCAATTTTTGTAAAACCCGGCTTTGCGCCGATTGAACAGTATTCCAGAACCGGTCATCAGGGACCGTGGACGGACGTTTATGCATTGTGTGCAACGTATTATTATATGGTGACCGGGAAAAAACCGCCGTCAGCACCCGACAGGCAGAATGGAGAAAGACTTACGCCGGTTGCCTATCTCAACAGCAATGTACCGGCAGCGTTAAGCCGGGCGATTGCGCGGGGAATGCGGAAAAATTATAAGGAACGACCAAGTACGGTCAGCGAGTTTCTGGAAGAATCCGGAATTAACAACAGTGTAAGTACACAGACGGTGACACAAAATGGACAGGCATATCTGTGTATGCAGAATCAGAGGGGAGCGGTTGTTGGAAAATGGCCGTTTACCGGCACACAATTGACGATAGGAAGAAAAGACAGCGGTATGGTATGTGATGTTTACCTGAATAACAATCAGATCAGTTCGCTGCACTGCATGGTAGAATACAATCGAAAAAGTAAAAAATTCAGGCTGACAAATTATTCAAAAAATCATACGTATGTCAGAAACCAGATACTGCAAAAAGGACAAACGGCGTATCTGGCTTCGGGGGACTGGTTTTATATGCAGACGAAAATAGAACGATTTATCTTTTTTGTGGAGGTGCAATAGATGTTTGGAAGAAAGAAAAAGGACATGGGAATGCCATATGCGGCGCAACAGCCGGTGGAAAGACCGAAAATTGTGCGAACGGTGCCGGAGCTTGCAACATTTTGCTATACCGATCAGGGCAGACGTGAATATCAGCAGGATGCCGTCTATGTAACGCCGTCAAAGAAATTTGCGGCGAACCGTAAGACTCGTGTAATGGCCGTTGTATGTGATGGTATGGGAGGAATGGCAGACGGAGGCAAGGCAAGCCGGACAGCAATCCAGATGATGATAACTGGTTTCCAGAATGTGCAGAGCCAGCCACAGATGAATATTCCGGGGTTTTTCCGGAGTGCAATTGTAACGATTGACAAGACGATTGCAGGATTTCCAAAGGAAAATGGAAGGGGATCCGGTACGACCATGGTAGCAGCGATTGCGGAAGAAAACAGGCTGTACTGGGCATCGGTTGGAGATAGCAGAATCTATATTATCCGTGGCAATGAGATCCGCCAGATAACAAGAGATCATAACTACTGGCTCCGTTTACAGGAGATGGTAGCGCAGGGGAAAATGACACAGGAAGAAGCGATGGGAAAACGGCAGAAAGAAGCTTTGATCAGTTTCCTTGGAATTGGAAATGTCAGTCTCATGGACATTAGTACACAGCCGATTGAGATGCACTATGGCGATGTTGTGATGCTCTGCAGTGACGGAATTACAAAGACACTGCCGGATCATCAGATTAAGAGCATTATCCTGGATGACAAAAATCCAATCGAGCAAAAGGCAGTTCAATTAGTAGAAGCGGCAGTTCATGGCAATACACATTCACAGGATAATACGTCCGTTGCCATATTGCAATATAGAGAAAGCAGTATAAAAAAAGAAAGATAAAGCACAAGTTGCTTTGCTGTATCTACAGATACAAGAAAGGAGATTATTATGAATTTAACAAGATGTGCACAAGGTCATTTTTATGATGGAGAAAAGTATCCAAGCTGTCCGCACTGTGGAGGGGCAGCAGGTATGGTGGATACACCGACACAGATGTTTACGGAGGGAGCAGATATGGTGACAGAAGCGGCACCCCCAGTACCGCCTACTCCACAACCGACGCCGATACAGGCTGCAACAGTGGATTATCAGGCAGACGATACACTTCCGCTTGGCGGTGTTTCAGCAGATTCGGTGACGGTTCCACTGACGGAAAATTCCAGTATCGGGGCGACAGAACCATGGAATCCGGTAGGAGAGACACAGACTACAAGTGATGATGACGACGATCATACATTAGCATTTTTTGATTATGAGGAAGCTACATTTGGAAACAATGAGACTACGCCTGTATTATCAATGCCACAGCAGGAAAAAGCATCGTCAAAGGCACTTAACGGACCATGTGTGGGATGGCTTGTTGCGATCGGAGGCAATCACATCGGACAGGATTTCCATCTGAAAGTAGGAAAGAACTTTATCGGACGTGATGCCAGCATGGATATCGCTTTGACAGGGGACCGCAGTGTGTCGAGAGAAAAACAGGCAATTATCATTTACGAACCAAAGCAGCATCTGTATCTTGTTCAGCCGGGTGAAGCAAGCAGTCTTGTATACTGCAACAATGAAGTAGTATTAAATCCGGTAGAATTGAAAGCCTATGACATGATCACGGTAGGTGAGGTAAATCTTGTATTTATTCCTCTGTGTGGCCAGCAGTTTAACTGGAATGACATTCTTATTCACAAAAAAGAAAATGAATTAAAGTGAGGTTATTATGGATCGTTTGGCAAAAAGCATAAGAATTAGTTGTGGTATCGTGCTTTTGGCGAATCTCGCGGGATGGTTTGTTTCCTGGGTTAATGTAACCCAGGAAAACTATCGTACGCTGACAGCTTCCCTGTGGAATTACATCTGCGCGTTGTTTGGCGGAAAAGGAGATGCGCTGACAATGACAGCATCCGATGCCTTTACCGGATCGCAAAAAATGCTCATCATTGTATGTATGATGATTTCTGCTTGTGTTGTCCTTCTTTTTGGTATCTGGGGAGTGGTAGGCGGCCCGAAGCAGAATTTTACCGGAATAGGAGCAATTGTCAATCTGATACTGCAATTGGTATTGTTCTTTAACCGCCATAAGATGTGGACATTGACGGAAAACCAGAAGGTACATATGGGACTGGGAAATGTCATATTACTGGTTGGTGCGAGTGTGGCGGCGATACTTGGAATCTGTACCCTTTTCCTGCGCCCGCGTGTACGCCGTGCTTCGGAAAGTGCAGAGATACCGCAGCTGCAGGAGATCAAAGAGCAGCAGCTTCAGGCAAAATATAATGTTGTGCAGGAAGAAGCCGTACCGCAGGAAAACGTGCAGCAGACACCTCAGAGCACAGCACCACATGGTACAATCATTGGTATCACCGGTATGTACCAGGGGGCACAGCTTACCTTGAAAGATGGCGAGATGATACGTCTGGGCAGAAAACCGGAGAATGATCTGGTCTTTGCCGGTGAAATGCATGTGAGCCGCCAGCATTGTCAGATTACATGGGACGAAGCACGCGGCCAGTACAAGTTATATGATACATCAAGTACAGGAACTTATATGAATGGACAGGAAGAACCGCTGCCACAAAATATGGAAGTGTGGCTTGATACGGGCGTAATGCTTGATATTGGAGATTCTTCCAACAGATTTTCGTTAGTGTAAAGAGGAGTAATTATGGCAAGTGAATTATGTATGAATTGTTTTAGCGTAAAAGGGCAGTATGAAGTGTGCCCTTATTGCGGATATGCCGAGGGAACGCCGCCGGAGCACCCTCAGTATCTTACACCGGGAACCATCCTTGCGAATCATTTTATCGTTGGAACGGCAATTGATATGGGTGGCTTTGGTATTACATACCGCTGCTATGACACAACACTTGGTATCGCGGTGGCAGTGAAAGAATTTTTCCCGGCAGGACTAGTAAACCGTGCTCCGGGCGAGAGTGTGGTAGGACTGCTTTCCGGTGATAAACAGCAGCAATACCGTGTAGAGCTGAAGCGTTTTTTGATGGAAGCGCAGAGCATCGCACAATTTGGAAAAGCAAAAGATATTGTAAATGTATATGATTTTTTTGAAGAAAATAATACGGCTTACATCATCATGGAATACATTGATGGTGTGCTTTTAAAGGATTATCTGGAAAAGCAGGGAAGAATGCAGCCACAGGTTGCGCTGCATATCATCGATCTTATCATCAGTGCGGTAAAGAAAATACATAGCAAAGGAATTATCCACCGAGATATCAGCCCGGATAATATCTTTATATCAAGCGAAGATGCGATCAAGGTATTCGACTTCGGTGCCGCCCAGTTAAATGATAGTGCAGAAGGAAAAAATTGTGAAAAGGTGATCAAAGTAGGGTATTCTGCTCCGGAGCAGTACCGCGACAAGAGTAACCAGG
>DJNB01000049.1:0-5746 GCA_002435545.1 Lachnoclostridium sp. UBA6475 | reverse complement strand
GAGTAACCAGGGATTTTATACAGATATATATTCGGTAGGAGCCATCCTTTATCAGATGCTGACCGGCATCAAACCGATGGAATCTACGGAACGTGAACATAAGGATACGCTGAAATCACCGTTACAGCTTGGCATCAAGATTGAGCCAAACATTGACCGTGCGATCATGGAAGCGATGGCGGTTCAGCCGGAACTTCGTTTTCAAAATATCCAGCAGTTTGAGGATGCGCTTCACAGCAAGCGGATTGCGGAATATCCAAATGTGAAATTAAAGAAAAAGAAGCACCGCCGCAACTGGATCATCGGTGCGGTCGCTACGGCAGTTCTTGCACTGGGTGTAGGCTTTGGACTGATGAATACGGTATTTAAGACGGAAAATCCGGTGTTTGATTCCAAACTCAGCGAAGGAAAAATTGAAGTCTGGGTAGAAAACCAGACACAGAAAACAATACTGGAAAATATTGTAAACGGCAACTTCCACCAGAAAGATGTGAAATCCGGTGACAGTGTTACTTCAGACTGGGTAAAAGAGAATAAGAAAATTGAAGTAGATGTAGTAGATGTGTCCGAAGGCGCTCCGGAAGGCACAGATACCGAAAGCCTTATGGAGACAAAATTGGATGAGGCTCAAAAGGCGGGTACAATGCCGGATATGTTTCTTACTGACAATGTGGAGGATCTGAGTAAATACGATCTGATGTCCTATGAAGACAATGTATATCGGGCGCTGGAAGATAAGATGGATGAGTATCTGTATCTTACCGATTATAAGGACTATTACAAAAATATGAAAGAAATGCCGACAGGAATCGATTCCTTGTTCTTGTACAGTTATGATCTGGATGGGATGAGCTTTAAACTGCCGGATAGTCCTTACCTTAGCGTGAAAGGACCTTCCATCTCAATTGACGAGATTAAGAAAAACAGTAATGATGCCCATATCATGGTGCCGACAGAGATTCTGGCATCTGTAGCTGTACTTCAGGATGATGCCTGCTTTGATGCAAAAGATGGTACGATACAGCCGGACGATGCTATGGTTTCCAATCTTTACCAGTTAATAACCTGGAAAGATGATGCACAGGGAAAGAAAATTATGAAAAATAGCAGCGGCGTCGATTTTGGATTATGTGGTAACAATGTTTTGGCAAACCGCAGTATCCGAACGGCTCTGGAAAAAGCAAAACAGCCGGGAGACGTCACTATCAGCCAGCGCAAATTGCAGGATTATACCGTGCATGTGCTTACCGCCAATGACCGGATGCTGATCCAGTATAAAAATGCGTACGCGATATGTGCGGACAGCTCATCCAATGAAAAAAATGCCTGTATGCGTCTTTTATGGACAATCTTAGGAGATGTAGCACAGAGGAATTATTTTGGTGAAAACGATGCGCCATTCCCAATTAACGAAAAGGCATTTGAGCAGTGTTTTTCCTATAACTCACCTCTTACACCGTTTAAGAAAATGGTTATGGGCAAAAAGCCGTGCATCATAATTGGACGTGGCAACCGTGCACTGCGCAGTTTTGGAGCAGACCTGGAAAACTCATTCCAGGGAGTTAAATCACAAGAGGCGATCAAGGCATTTTGCCAGGAGTATAGCAGTAAGAAACAAAAAGAGGAGCAAAAGTAAAGGTGGTAAAGATGGATCAGATACAATCTACGATATATCAGGAAACCCCGACGGATCTGCGGCGCGCAAGCAAAGTGATCGTACTGGCGGGCAATCAGTTTCAAGAATACGATCTGAATCAGTTTGGCAAAAACCGGATTTATTTTGGGCGGAATGAAGCACAAAATGACATTGTGATCCCAGTTGGAACGGTGTCAGGTTCTCATGGAAAGATTAAGATACAAAATGGGGATATCTACGTAGCCGATCTGGGAAGTTCAAATGGAACTTATTATTTCGAAGGGCAGCTGTTTGTGCCCATGCAGCCCAATAAATATTACAAGAAGACACTCAGCGACTGGATTTTCCGGATTGACTCACCAAACCAGAATTCCGATCACTCGGCAGTGATCATTTTTACCAATTCTGAATCACAGGGTTCATGGCAGTGTATGCCGCTTGACGAGGGATTGACAACGATTGGACGTGCATCAGACAATACGATCGTGATGAAACCGGCGAACTTTTCCAGACATCATGCCGGGATTTACCGGCAGGAAAACCGGTTTATGATCATTGATTACAACAGTATGAACGGTGTCTATGTCAATGGTGTACGTATTCATGGCAAGCAGGAAATATATGAAAAAGACATGATACAGATCGCCGGTTCCATTTTTCTGTTAAATAATGGAAAATTGATGTACCAGACAACGATAAGCGGTGTCTCTCTTACGCTTGAAAATATATGCAAAACAGTCGGAAGCGGCGGCAGCCGGAAGATGATCCTGAATCATGTATCCTGCGACATTGGGAGCAATGAATTTGTAGCGATCATCGGTGGATCCGGTGCCGGTAAGACGACAGTTATGAATGCGATGAGTGGATTTGATTCCGATGTCTCCGGAAGGGTGTACTGCAATGGTATCGATCTGCGGCGTAACTTTAACACGTTAAAAAATATGATTGGATTTGTACCGCAGCAGGATATCATTTATGAAAATCTTACGTTGCAGAGGATGCTGTATTATACAGCCAAGATGAAGATGCCATCCGATACCTCGAAAGCGGAGATCAAGGAGCGGATCTATAAGGTGCTGGAGATGGTGGATCTGGTGCAGCATGCCAAGACATATATCCGTAAATTGTCAGGCGGACAGAAAAAACGTGCCAGTATCGCAGTTGAGATGCTGGCAGATCCGGGATTGTTTTTTCTGGATGAGCCGACATCCGGTCTGGATCCGGATACGGAGCAGAGTTTAATGCACACATTGGCAAAACTTTCCAAGAGTGAAGGAAAGACCATCATTATGGTTACCCATACGATTCAGAGTATCGATCTGTGTGACAAAGTAATCTTTATGGGACCGGGCGGAAAAATCTGTTATTGTGGACCGCCATCTGAGATTACGTCTTATTTTGGAAAGAAATCACTGGTAGAAGTTTACAATGAACTTTCCGGAAATGTAGACAACTGGAATGGATATTATCTCCAGAATTATTTTATGGAAAAGCAGAAAAATACACAGACCGGCAGTACATCAGCGAAAAATCAAAGTACAGCGATAGAAAAGAAGGGCAGACAGGTTTCTTCGGTTAAACAATGTCTTGTACTGATCGCAAGGTATTTTGAACTGATCTGGAATGACAAGCAGCGGTTGATGCTTTTGTTTATTCAGCCAATTGCAATTGCACTTCTGCTTGCAGTCGTAGCGGTGGAAGATACCTTTATCACTTATGAGGATACGAGGTCGATCATGTTTGCCTTGTCGTGTTCGGGAATCTGGATAGGATTGTTTAATACCATTCAGGAAGTTTGTAAAGAACGGCCAATCCTCAAACGAGAATATATGGGAAATTTGAAACTGTGGGCTTATATTGTATCCAAATACGTAGTGCAGGGTGTGATCTGCTTTTTGCAGGCAACTTTACTGGTAGCTATATTCCTGCGGTTGATGAAACATTCTGCGGAAGCCGGATTGTATTTTGCCAAACCGGGCATGGAGATATGGATCACCATGATTCTTACGATATTTGCGTCAGCGTCCATGGGACTGATTGTCTCATCTCTTATGAAAAATGGTGACCGTGCGATGGCAGTAGCACCATTTGTACTGATCATCCAGCTTCTGTTCTCCGGAGTGCTCTTTGAACTGAAGGGATATGCAGAACTGGTATCCAAGATCACCGTCAGCCGCTGGGCGATGGAATGCCTTGGAAATATTACAAATCTCAACAAACTGACAAGCCGTATGTCGCCGGGCGGTGTCCATGAGATTGAAGATTATTATGTAAGGACGACGACACACCTTGCCCACACCTGGGAAGTGCTGGCATTGGTTGCAGTTCTTTGTGGAATCATTAGTATCGTGGTGCTTCGAAGTTTGAAGAAAGACCATAGATAATGACAATAAATGGAAAGAAAGGATGAAAAACATGAGTATAAGTATAAAACGAAGAAAATGGTTATCGCTGGTGCTGGTAATGGCACTGGTGCTAACGAGTTTTAGCGGTGTGCAGATGAAAGCGGAGAGTGGGAGCAACAAAACTTTACGCAATATTAATGATATTATAAACGACATAATATTAAAAGAAACTACTTTTACATACAATGGAAAAGCGCAAGAGCCTGAGATAGAAACTATCTCGGTAGAAACAGCTTCTGCAGAAACTCCTGCGATTGAAAGTGATTGTTATGAGATAAACTACTTTAATAATACAAATGCCGGTACTGCTACGATCACGCTGACAGGAAAGGACAAAAAAGGTTATACCGGAACGTATGTAAAGGAATTTACGATTAACCCTGCAAAGGTTACAGTTAGTGGTATTACTGCAAATGATAAAGTTTACGATGGAACTACAGATGCCGCTTTAAATCTTGCTAATGTCAAAATTAATGATTTGATAGCCAGTGATAAAGATAAAATTAGCGTTACCGCGACCGGTACTTTTGCAGATGAAAACGCTGGTGAGGAAAAAACGGTAACAATCAGTGACATACAGCTTAGAGGTAGTAAAAGTGAAAACTATGCATTAAATACAAATGAGAGTCAAAATAGTACAACAGCAACGATATCTCAACTTCCTCTTGAAATCAAGTGGAATGAGCCCACAAGCTTTGTCTATGATGGAAATCCACATGAGGTTACCGCAAAAATTACGAATATAGTAGGAGAAGATAAAGTTAAGCTGAAATATAAGGACAATAAGAAAACCAATGTTGGTAAGTATACGGCAGAAATAACCGGTATTGAAGGAGCGGATAGTGCGAACTATGTCTTAGGTGAGGATACACAAAAAGAGTGGAGCATCAGCCAGTCTGCAAGAATAGTAAGCATAAAAGATATTCATGATAAAGTGTATGACGGCGTCGCAATTACTACACCGGATATTACATTATCTGCCGGTGAGGAAGATAAAGCAACTTCGAAGTATACATATTACACTTCGGATGATAAAGAGTTAAAAGAAGCACCAAAAAATGCTGGGAAATATACAGTTAAAGTTACCGTTCCGGCAACTGCAAATTATGCAGAAGCAACGAATACGAAAGAGTTTGAAATCAAGAAAAGAACAGCAAAGGTTACTTTAAAGGTTAAAGAGAAAACGTACGATGGAAGTAATTCAGCAACAGTAACTGCTGCTAACATAGAAAACTTGGCTTCTGATGAAACTTGTACAGTTGAGGACATAACCGGATATTTTTCTGATGCAAATGTAGAGACGGATAAAGAAGTAACGATTAACGCAGATGACGTAAAGTTAGCCGGCCCCACAGCGGACAACTACAATGTAGGAATTACAAAAAAAAGTCTTACAGGAACTATTACAAAAAGAAACATAGCGATTGCATTTGATAGTTGTGAAAAGACATATGGAGAAAAAAAAGATCCTGCGTTTAGTTATAAAATAACACAGGGAGAAGTCGTAACCGGAGACGATTTAAAGATTACCCCAAAACGAGAATCGGGAGAAAATGTTGGAACGTATAAGATTTCCGGAACGTGTGAAAATTCAAATTATAACGTAACTATTATTTCGGGAACGTTAACAATAAAGGGACTTGTTTCGCCGCTCCCACCATCAGAAGGACCAGTTAGTCCGGCACCACCGACGCCAGTACCACCG
>DJNB01000119.1 GCA_002435545.1 Lachnoclostridium sp. UBA6475 | reverse complement strand
ACTGGAATGACTTGTTTTTCACCTTTCCGGGGTGCCTGACTGCTCTTCCCATCGCCGGCTCACCACTGAAACGACTTGCTTTTCACCTTTCCGGGGTGCCTGACTACTCTTTCCATCAGCAACTCACCACTGGAATGACTTGTTTTTCGCTTTTCCAGGGTGCACGACTGCTCTTTCCATCAGCAACTCACCACTGGAATGACTTACTTTTCGCCTTTCCGGGGTGCACGACTGCTCTTCCCATCGCCGGCTCACCACTGTAATGACTTGTTTTTTACTTTTCCGGGGTGCGTGACTGCTCTTTCCATCAGCGGCTCACCACTGTAATGACTTGCTTTTTGCTTTTCCGGGGTGCACGACTACTCTTCCTAACGCCAGCTCACCACTGGAATGACTTGTTTTTCACTTTTCCGGGGTGCACAACTGCTCTTCCTAACGCCGGCTCACCACTGGAATGACTTATTTTTCGCTTTTCCGGGGTACATGACTGCTCTTTTGCCGATTTCTCGCCACACCGCCGCGTCCCTGTGGATAACATGATACTACGGTCCGCTCCGCTGCTTCGCAGCTCTCGCGTCCCTACAAACAGGCGAACTCCGCGTCGCAGCGCTCCGTTCTTATCCTCCCATACCCTAGTATCATCTTATGTTTTCTTTCCCTTCCGGTGCTTTTTTACCTTCCTGCCGCATACACTGAATTGTACTACTGCCAAAGGAGGGCATTATGAATCCATTATCCTGGGAACACCGTACCCCGAAAGAAGTTCTTGCTCACTGGGAGACATCCGAAGCAGCCGGACTTTCCGAGAAAGAAGCGGCAAAACGCCAGAGCACCTACGGTAGGAATGAACTGGAACATAAGAAACCGGAAAGTCTGTTTGTTTCCTTCTTAAATCAAATGAAAGATTTTATGATTATCACACTGCTTATCGCGGCGTTGATCTCGTTTTTGGTTTCGTATCTGCAAGGCCGGATTGATCTGGTCGAGCCGGCGATCATCCTGGCAATCGTTATTCTGAATGCGATTTTGGGCGTTTTTCAGGAAGCACGCGCGCGCCGCTCGCTTGAGGCGCTGAAGGAACTTTCTGCCCCTCTGGCACTCTGTCTCCGCGATGGAACCACCAAACAGATCGAAGCTTCCGCCCTTGTACCGGGCGATATCATCCTATTGGAATCCGGGCATCTCGTACCTGCCGATGCCCGGTTATTGACAAGTCTGTCGCTTTCCGTGGAAGAATCTGCCTTGACAGGCGAGACGCATCCAGCGGAAAAAAATGTAAAATCATTGTCCGACAAAACCGCTTCGCTTGCAGACAAAACCAACATGGTCTTTGCCGGAACGATCGTCGTCGGAGGAAGCGGCACGGCTGTCGTCACAGCGACCGGCATGCAGACCGAACTGGGACGGATTGCCGATCTGATCTCGTCCGAAACGCCGCCGGATACGCCGCTGCAAAAAAAACTGAATCATACCGGCAAACTCCTCGGCGTGCTTGCCTTGGGGATCTGTGTCCTCATCTTCTTTTTGGGGATTTTAAAAAAACAGCCGCTCCTTGATATGTTTATGACTTCCGTCAGCCTCGGCGTCGCAGCGATCCCGGAAAGCCTGCCGGCTCTTGTCACGATCATGCTCTCGCTCGGTGTCGAGCGCATGGCAAAAAAAAATGCGGTCATCCGGCGGCTTCCTGCAGTCGAAACGCTGGGAAGTGCCACCGTTATCTGTTCTGACAAGACGGGAACTCTGACAGAAAATAAAATGACAATGACAAAATCGCACTCCCTTGTGACACCGGAAAAATTATTTGAATTCTTTACATTAGCCAGCCACGGCCGCAGTCCGGTAGAAAAAGCCATTTATCAATATGCCGATGAGCAGTCTCTTCCTGTAAAAATTTGGAAGCAAACTTTTCCGTTGGTGGATGAGATCCCTTTCGATTCCAAGCGCAAAAGAATGACAACCATCCACTCTTTTTCCGGCGGTCTGCGCTGTATCACAAAGGGCGCACCGGAGATCATCTTATCGCGCTGCACAAAAATACTGACAAAAGAGGGGGAAAAAGAGCTTAGTTCCCTGCAAAAAAAGCACCTTGGCGACATTTTACAAATGTATGCCATGGATGCTCTCCGTGTGCTTGCCATCGGGTATCGCGATCTGCCGAAAGCGTCTCCCGCTTCCGTACATAAAACCTGTGACAACGATCTGATATTTGTTGGTTTTGCTGCCTTTATGGATCCTCCGAGAAAAGAAGCGCCGTTCGCCGTGACGCGGTGCCGGCGTGCCGGTATCCGGCCAGTCATGATCACAGGCGACCACAAGTTAACCGCGGCTGCGATCGGCAAGGCGCTTGGCATCTGTAAAAATGACAATGAAGTTATGACCGGCCCCGAACTGGAACAGCTTACCGACACCGAACTTTCCCAGGTGATTTCTGACCATAGTATCTATGCCCGTGTTTCGCCGACCCACAAAGTGCGCCTCGTAAAAGCCTTTCAGGCACAGGGAGAAGTCGTTGCCATGACCGGAGACGGGGTCAACGACGCGCCCGCTCTGCAAAAAGCGGACATCGGCTGCGCCATGGGAAAATCCGGTACGGACGTTGCGAAAAACGCCGCCGACATGGTACTTATGGACGACAATTTTGCCACCATCGTCGATGCCGTCGAAGAAGGACGCGGAATTTATCAGAACATCAAAAAAGCCGTTCATTTCCTGCTGTCCTGCAACATTGGCGAGATCATGACCATCTTCGCCGCCATTTTGCTGGGACACAATTCGCCGCTGCTGCCGGTTCAGCTTCTCTTTATCAATCTGGTGACCGACTCCTTCCCGGCAATCTGCCTCGGACTGGAGCCGCCGGAAAAAGACATTATGAAAGAACCGCCGCGCTCCGATAAAAAGGGACTTTTTGGCGGCGGTGGAATGTTCCGTATCTTCGTCGAAGGGATGCTCATCGGCTCACTCGCCCTCTTCGCCTATCTCCTTGGACACAAAACCGGGGGTACCGATGTGGGAAGCACCATGTGTTTCGCCGTATTGTCTTTGTCGCAGTTAGTGCATTCCTTCAATATGCGCAGTGCAAAAGAATCCCTTTTTCATATGGGAATCCTCGGAAATCGGAAATTAGCTGTGAGTTCCTTCCTGTGTATCGCGCTGCAATGTGCCGTCATCACGTGCGCGCCATTACAATTTATCTTCCATACCGTACCGCTCAGCCCGGTACATTGGGTTATGGTCGCTGTATTATCCCTGATGCCGGTTCCACTCGTAGAGTTAGAAAAAAGGACTGCCTCGTAAGCAGTCCTTATCCTAACTTTTCAATAATTCTTCTATCGTTTCCACGACTTTTGCCGAGGCATTTCCGTCGTCCCAGCAATTGTATTTTTTGCGGAAATTTTCATACCGTTCTTCATACCGGGCAGCATCATACTGCTTGATATCGCGGATCAATTCGTCGGTATCCATCGAAATCGGTCCCGGCATCTCGCCGCGGTAGTCAAAATAAAAGCCACGCAGATCATTTTTATATTTATCCAGATCATACGCATAAAAAAACATCGGGCGCTGCAATATACTGTAGTCAAACATAACCGACGAATAGTCGGTGATCAGCATATCGGACACCAAAAACAATTCGGCGATATCATTACTCTGGTCAAAATGATAGATAAATCCTTTGTGCTGGAACCAGTCAATGTAATCCATGATGAGATAATGGTATTTTACGATCAAAATGTACTCGTCCTGCAATTCTTCCTTTAACTTCTGAAACGACAGCTTCGGACTGAATTTGTAACTTGAATTTTCATTAAACTCATCGTCGCGGAACGTCGGCGCATACAAAAGGATCTTCTTATCCAGCGGAAGTCCGAGGCGGCGTTTGAGACGCAGGATATCTTCCGGATTATTTTTCTTAAACAAAATATCATTTCGCGGATATCCGATCTCCAGCATACATTTATTAAAATCAAATGCGCGCCGGAATGTCGTCGTAGAAAATGGATTCTGTGAGATCAGGTAGTCCCAGCTCTGCACATTTTTCACGAATCCCTTCTGGTACGAATCAATGTCTGTCTCATTGACCATAAATACGTCTTCCATATCAAGAACCAGCTTTTTCAGCGGAGTTCCATGCCACGTCTGGATATAATAACACCCCTTGCGCTTGATCAGCCACTCCGGCTGGCGGCAGTCAAATACCCATACTTTCGCGGTTGCCATATAATACAAATAGCGCAGCCTTCCATATCGGAACTGATAACCGTCCCCCGGTATCGGATACGGCTCATTTTCGTAAAACCACGTACATTCCCATTTTTCCTGGTAGCCATTTTCTACCATATACTCAAAGATATGACGCGGATTTCCTGAGTAACTTTTTCCCAGGCTCGAATCAAATACAATGCGCTTTTTATTGACCGGTATGACCACACACATAAGGCGGTACAACGAGATTACCAGACTTTTCACAATATATCGAAGCACGGTTTTCACATCATTCCTCCGTTTCTGCAAAAGTAGGTTTTGCCCCCTCAAACACAATATCGATCGCACGTTTTGCCGCATGTCCATCATCTACATGACAGAATTTGTCATAGAAGCGGTCGTAACGTTCTTTGTATTTCTCTGAAATCTCATCGATATGATGCAGGGCATCCACAAGTTCGTCATTGGTCTGTACGATAGGCCCCGGAAGTTCGGTATTCATATCAAAATACATTCCGCGGATCTCATCTTTATAATCCTCATAATCATAGGCAAAGAACAGCATCGGTCGGCGCAGGTTCGCGTAATCGAAAAATACCGACGAATAATCCGTGATACAAATGTCACTCGCCAGATACAGGCGGGATACGTCATTGTACGTGCTGCCATTATATACAAAATCTTCCAATCCGGTTAGATCCAGGCTGTCCGCAATATAGTAATGCGTACGAAGCAGGATGACACTGTCTTTTCCAAATTCTTTGCGCATACGCTCCAGATCCATCGCAAGAGTAAATTTGTATTTTCCCTTTGCATAAAACTGGTTGTCTCGCCATGTCGGCGCATACAGGATAACGCGCTTGCCCTCCGGAATGCCAAATTCTTTCTTCACTTCTTTCGCAATCTCGTCCGCGCGCTCCGAATACAGGATGTCATTTCGCGGATATCCAACCTCAATGATCTTCTCGCGTGGCACACAGAATGCACGCTCAAATACATCAGTCGAAAAACGGTTCGCAGAGATCAGATAATTCCACGCCTTGCCCTGACGGTAAAACATCGTCTTGTGATTCTGGCTTGCCGCATGAATGTCATCCAGGTCAAATGCCAGTTTTTTCAGCGGCGTACCATGCCATGTCTCCAAAAACATCACTTCCGGGCGCTTTTTAAACCACGCCGGCTGTCTCGTATTGCAGATAATATACTTTGAACGGGACAGATAGTATACATAACGGAGCGTATGCCGTTTACAGATCGGCGGGTGTCCCTTCATCTCTTTGGCGCGTTTATTGAGGCACCAGATGTAATGGTATTTATCTCCATATGTATCATATAAATATTCATACAAATATTTCGGGCTGTCCGAATAGCTCTTTCCAAAGAAACTTTCGACAAATACCCAGTTCTCTTTCACTGGCATTTTTTGGAAAATATGTTTATCTAAAAATCTCCAGTACTGGATCGGTTTTCCGAGCAGACCGCGTTTTTTCTGCATCACATGCGCCATGCGCTCAAACGGCTTCGCTGTACGGTATTTTCCTTTTACAATATATCCCAGTTCAATTCCATGGAAAAATGTCAGTTCTTTTTTAATCTTTTTCAACTGATCTTTCGGTATCTGACGCAGGTGCTTCGTATAACGCACACTCTTGGAACCCTTCAGGCGGTCTGGAAATTTACTGATCGTAAAACGGCACAAACGGCGGTTTAACGCAAACTGCAGCGATTCATCCGCATTTTTTACCGCTTCTTTTGCAGCCTCAAAACTCTCGATATAATCATCGGTTCTGCGCTTTCTCTTCTTCTGGCTGAGAGCCGGCAGATGGATGGGATCGTTGCGGCGGCGCCACACATAGATACTGCTGCCGTCTGCCCACATTTTCCCCTTCGCTCCGGCAAGAAGTTGTGCGATAACCGGAACATCCGAATAAAACGTGATCATCTCATTGAAGGACACGCCCTGCGCATCATAATACGACCTGCGGATCAGGAAATGCTGCATCGTAAAACGCGTTGACAAAACGTCCTCCAATGCCTCCCCTTCCAGCGGCACAATTCCCTCAATCTCGGAATCGGCTTTTGCTTTTTCAAAATCAAAACTGATCGGACGGAACCAGGAAGCATAGCGGTTTCCGGTTACAATATCCGCGTTTTTCTCTTCGGCCAGACGATATAATTTTGGCAGCGCATCTTCCAGCAGATAGTCGTCTGCATCCAAAAAATACAGATACGTTCCCGTCGCGTATTTCACGCCGGTATTTCTCGCTGCTGCCACACCAAAGGGACGAAGTGTGATCTCCAATTCACCTTCTACCGGATTTTCGACGTTTGGATCGTCCGTATCCTCTTCTTCCTCCGCTTTCAGCTGCTCTTTTTGCAGCAAATGAGCCGCATATTCTTCTTTCGTCATTCCCAGACGTTTCCGTCTGCGCTCTGCCAAAAAAGCATGTTTTCTTTCATAAAATTCATCGACATCTTTTTCGTCATCCATGCAGACATATTTGACAAAGTCTTTCTGCATAATGCTTTCCGGCACGTCATGTCCGTCTTTATCATCCACGAGGATCACTTCGATGTCATCCATTTTCTGGTCTTCAATACTCTGAATACAATCTTCTAAGTACGCCGGTCCTTTCAAATAAGGAACAATGATACTAATCTTAGCCATTTCTTCTAAACCTTCTATCCTTTTTATTTGTTACTTTTGTCCGAAAATACGGCCTCTACGACTTTCTTCGCCGCCGTTCCGTCTTCCCATGCACAATATTTATCGCAAAATGCGGTATATTTATCACGATAATCGGTTACAACTTTTTCAATATCCTGCAATGCCCCGATCACTTCCTCCGTCGTCATCAGCATCGGTCCCGGAAGTTCTTCTTCCACATCGATGTAAAATCCGCGGAGCACGCTGCGGTACTTCTCCAGATCATAAGTAAAGAAAAGCATCGGCCGGCGCAGGTTCGCATAATCGAAAAATACCGACGAATAATCTGTGATCAGCACATCGGAGATAAGATATAATCTCGCGATATCATCATATTTGCTCAGATTGTACGCAAATCCCTCATATTCGGAAAGATCGAGCACATCTGCGATAAAATAATGCGTCCGCAGCAAAATGATGTATTCATCCCCAAGCTCTTTCTGCATTTTCGCAAGATCCAGCTGCAGCGTAAATTTGTATTTGGCATGTCCGTAAAATTCATCGTCCCGCCATGTCGGCGCATACAAGATGATTTTTTTGTCCTGCGGCAGATGCAGTTCTTCCTTGACCTCGCGCATCCGTTTTTCCATATCTTTACAATACAGAATGTCATTTCTCGGATACCCCGTCTCCAGCATCTTCCCATCGTACATGAAAGCATGGCGGAAAACGTCCTCGGAAAACCGGTTCGGTGCAACGAGATAATCCCACGACCGCGTCTGGATATAAAACTGCTCTTTGTAAAGCGGCGACGCCGTCGTCACATCTTCCATATCAAATACCAGCTTTTTCAGCGGGGTTCCATGCCATGTCTCCAAAAAGACATTGCCCTTCCGTTTGATAAAATACTGTGGCTGTCTGCCATTAAATACAATGTATTTGGCTCTTGCCATATAAAAGAAATATTTAAAACTAAACCGCTTCATCTGTTTTGACGGATACGGCAGGTTCAGCTTCTTCCCTGCATTTACCCACATATACCGGTACTTTCCCGGATACGTTTCGTTCATATATTCAAAGATGTACTTTGGACTGTCTGAATAACTTTTTCCAAAGAAACTCTCAAAGATTACCATGTCGTCAAGCATTTTCATCTTACTGAATACTTTTTCGTACAAATACCGCTTGCATTTTGCGCGGCTCGTGCATACGCGGAACAACGTCTGGCGTCTCGCATGGTTTCTCGTCTTCTTTACGATCTTAGCGGCATCACCGGCAAGACCATAGGCGATCAGTTTTCTCGGATGATGTTTTAATGAAATCTGTGCCCAGCCATCTTTTCCAAGTATTTCCAATGTCTGTTTTAATTCCCCTGCGGTCTCTTTTTTCTCTGCCGCTTTGCTCTCTATCATATATGGCGAGATCATCGTCACAAGGCACATTGCAAAACGGTAATGAAATACCTTTGCGTTCTCCCGGTCTGCAAACGGACTTGCCAGGCGGTAACTCTTCATCGCCTCTGCCACTTTTTTCGCAGCATCCTTTTTCTGTAAAAGGGACGGCAGATTGATCGGATCGTTGTGCTTTCTCTTGATATAAATTCCCTTTTCCTGATAAGCTGTCTTTAATGCCTTTGCCAGCATCTCCATAAGCATCGGAATATCAGCATCATACACCAGTTCTTCACAGAAACGGATCTGGTTTTCCATCAAAAGTTTCCGTGGGACCAGCAGGCCGAGCGCCGATATGTTCTGCCAATTTTTGGTATGTGCAACCAAAAAGTCATAGGGATCCTCTGGATTTCTCTTTGTTTGCTTCTCTTCTGCACTGCCATCATTGGTATCGTTCTGCTCGTCCAATTCTTCCCCATTGTCCTGATATACTTTTCTGCTGTACCAGGTTGCCGTCTTTGGCCCATATACCAGTGTCTCACCATCTGCTTTCTGTGCCAGTGCCTCCAGTGTCTCTTCTGCCAGATAATCGTCGGCATCCAAAAACAATACATATTCTCCCCGGGCTTTTTCTATTCCCGCATTTCTTGCCGCCGCAACACCTTTTTCTTCCTGCCTCACGGTCACAATGTTCAGCTTCTCCGGAATCCCTTCTTCCGGTGCCCCGCATCCATCACAGACAAGGATCACTTCAAAGTCCTGAAATGTCTGCTCTGCAAGGCTCGCCAAACAGTCTTTTATATACTGTTTTTCATCATGATAAGCAATAACTACACTTATCTTCATGTGACATTCCTCCATCTCTTTTCGTGCGTTTGTGCACACATAGTTTATTATATCACAGTGAGGCATAGAATGGCAAGTTAAAAAAATCTCCCCGCTCTGATGCCACCGCACCAAAACAGGGAGATTTTCACTTTTCTATAAAAATCCGGTACAACGGATCCTTATACTAGAACCAGGACGATACCGTCTCGGCAATTTTTTTAAAGAATGATACGATCTTGTCAAGCCAGCTCTGCGCCTCATCCACAGTCAGCCCCAAATCCTGCAGTTTGTTGTAGATGTTTTCTGCCTGCTGCTTCAATTTATCGACATCAAGATCCAATTTACTGATTTTGTCAAATAATTGTGCGAGTTTCTGCTTCTGGGCATCGGTCAGGCTGACACCAAGTTCATCGGCAGACTCTTCAACTGCTTTCTGAAGACCTTCTGCATCTTTGATATCGCCGTTTGCCACTTTCTCTTTCACAAGCGCCATCAGCTGCTCCGCATCGTCAGAGCCAATGCTCTGTGCCAGCTCGCTGGTCAGCACCAGTTCATTGGTTGCGGCATCCTCGCGGTCATCACTCAATGTCTCGCCGGTCATTGCCTCATAGGCTTTCATCGCACCGACAAGCGCTGCCGTGCCGGAAAGTTCAAATGGTCCGGCAACGATCACATCGGCATCCGTGATACCGGCGGTGATCAGCGCATTGGTGTACATTCCGCTCGTACAATAGGTGATATTTTTTGTCTCTACATGAATGCCCTTTCCCTCTTCGCCTTTTTCGATGCGGACGGACGAAAGTGCTTTCGTTCCGATCACCGAAGCGGAGAGATAGTCGTCAAGATATTCATGTTCGTCTTTGTTCGTCACCTGTAAAACTTCATAATTGTCAAGGTCTGACTCGGTCACGCCAAGGAGACTTAAGACAATGTCTTTCTGCTGTGCGTTCAAGTCCGCTCCCAATGAGATATAAGGAGAAACCTCTACGGATGTATCATCCGAACTTCCTGTGGAATCCGCCTTCACAACCGTGGCCGGCAGGGCACAGATCAGCAATGCCAGGCTAAGCAGCACTGCGGTTACTTTACTACGTTTCTTCATATAGACCTCCATTCTGAGACGACATGGCACGAATTTATTTTACGATGCGCTCCATCGCCTCTTTGGTATTCTCTAAAGAGCCAAATGCAGTCAGTCGGAAATATCCTTCTCCGCTTGGTCCGAAACCGCTTCCCGGTGTTCCGACGATGTTGAGATTTTCAAGCAAATAATCGAAGAAATCCCAGGATGTCATATTGTCCGGTGTCTTCAACCAGATATATGGTGCGTTTACACCACCAAATACGGTATATCCGGCATTGGTCAATCCCTCGCGGATGATCTTTGCATTGTTCATGTAATATGCAATCTGCTCTTTTGTCTGTTTCTTTCCTTCCGGACTGTATACCGCTTCGCCGGCGCGCTGGATGATATAAGGTGCTCCATTGAACTTGGTTCCGTGTCTTCTTGCCCAGAGACTGTTCAGCGATACGCCGTCACAGGTAAGCTCTTTCGGAATTACGGTAAATCCAAGACGAGTTCCGGTAAATCCGGCATTTTTGGAGAAACTTCTCATCTCGATCGCACATTTCTTCGCGCCATCGCATTCGTAAATGCTGTGTGGTACGTCGTCCTCGGAAATGTATGCTTCATAAGCTGCATCATAAATGATAACAGAACCTTTTGTCAAAGCAAAGTCAACCCACTTCTGAAGCTGATCTTTATTTAATGTTGTTCCGGTCGGATTGTTTGGACAGCAGATGTAAATGATGTCCGGTGTCTCTTTTGGAATTTCCGGTACAAAATTATTTTCTGCGGTACATGGCATATAAATTACATTTGACCATGCTTCTTTCTCTTTCACGTAGTCTCCGGTTCTACCTGCCATGGCATTGGTATCTACATAAACCGGGTAAACCGGATCACATACTGCGATACGGTTATTCTGTGCGAAAATGTCTCCGATATTTCCGGAATCGCTCTTTGCTCCGTCGCTGACGAAGATCTCGTCAATAGCAATATCTACGCCGCGTGCTTTGTAATCGTTTTCTACAATCGCACTGCGCAGAAATTCGTAACCGAGATCCGGTGCATAACCGTGAAATGTCTCAGCATGAGCCATCTCATCAACGGCTTTGTGCATTGCGTCAATGACTGCCGGCGCAAGGGGAAGTGTTACGTCTCCGATTCCGAGGCGGATCACTTTTTTGTCCGGATTTGCTTCCGTATACGCATTTACTTTCTTCGCAATCGTCGAAAAAAGATAACTTCCAGGTAATTTTAAATAGTTGTCATTAATTTTATACATGTCATTCCTCCATACAAATTTATGTTCGTTTATCTGCTGATTACCGCTAATTATAGCTTCATTAAAGTTTAATTATCGCTGTACACGCGCTCCTGCACCGCCCATGATGGCTTCTACTTCTTTCTTGCTTGCCATCGTAGTATCACCAGGGGTTGTCATTGCCAATGCACCGTGAGCCGCACCGTAATTTACAGCAAGTTCTGCATTTTCTGTTGTCATCAGACCATAGATCAGACCGGAAGCAAAGGAATCTCCGCCGCCGACACGATCCATGATCTCAAGTCCTTTGTAATCTTTGGCTTTGAAGATCTCACCATCTGCCCAGCAGATCGCACTCCAGTCATTGACTGTCGCTGTCTTTACTTCACGAAGCGTCGTTGCTACGGCTTTAAAGTTTGGATAGGTCTTCGCTGCCTCGTTGATCATTTTCTTATATCCGTCCAAATTCAATTCTTTCAGATTGGCGTCATTTCCCTCGATCTCAAATCCAAGACAAGCCGTGAAATCTTCTTCATTTCCGATCATTACGTCTACGTATTTTGCGATTTCTTTATTTACTTCCTGTGCTTTCTCGATACCACCGATCGCGCTCCACATGGATGGACGGTAGTTGAGGTCATAAGAAACGATGGTTCCGTACTTCTTCGCTGCTTTGATCGCTGCCAGCACCGTCTCACAAGACTGCTCGGACAAAGCGGCATAAATTCCGCCGGTATGTAACCAGCGTGCACCCAATTCTCCAAAAATATAATCAAAATCGAAGTCTTCCGGTTTTGCCTTAGAAATGGCTGTATTCGCACGGTCGGAACATCCAACGGCACCACGGATACCAAATCCACGCTCGGTAAAGTTCAAACCATTACGGCATACACGTCCGATTCCGTCGGTCTCCATCCATTTGATCAAAGAAGTGTCGACACCGCCCTGCAAAATGAAGTCTTCCATCAATTTACCTACTTCATTGTCCGCAAATGCCGTGATCACACCTGTGTTCATGCCAAAGCATCTTCTCAGTCCACGAACTACATTGTACTCACCGCCGCCTTCCCAGGCACGAAACGATCTTGCGGTACGGATGCGTCCTTCGCCCGGATCCAGACGAAGCATTACTTCGCCAAGCGAAACAGCATCATATTTACATTCTTCTGCGGGTCTTAAATTTAAGTTCATTTTTTCTTCCTCCAAACTGAATATTTTTCTGCATACCATTATACAACGAAAAATTCGATGGGGCAAGTGTTTCTTTTTGAGGAAAGTTTGCAGAATTTGGCGATATTTTCTCGATAGGGGAGGGTGGGGATCTATTCTAGGGGATGATGGAGCGCGGGGGGATATCTATTCTGGGGAACGTTGGAGCGCGGGGGACGGGGGATATCT
>DJNB01000010.1:18812-26914 GCA_002435545.1 Lachnoclostridium sp. UBA6475 | reverse complement strand
GGGCGCACCGCCGGACACCACTGTTTCTCCCTTTTTCCCACTTTTCAGTGGTGTCCCCCCTCGCCACTACGAATCGGTTAGCATCTTCTTATCAAGTTTTCTGCACGAAGTGTCCACTTTCCTTCTTCGTATGAAAATCGCTCATTCTCCTCCGCAGAAATTCGTCCTCACCAAAGAAGATGCTGACCGTCCTAACCGATCTCCCTCACCGCTTCTCTTACCTTCAATATCATCGATGGCGTCACGGACAATTCATCAATTCCCATGTCCACAAACGTTTTTGTGAGTGTCGTGTCTGCGCCAAGTTCTCCGCAGATGCCGACCCAGCAGCCTTCCTTGTGTCCATTGTCGATTACCATCCGGATCATACGGAGGATGGCTTCGTGGTGAGAATTGTAAAAATTATCCAGACTTGGATTCTGGCGGTCGATTGCCAGCGTGTACTGGGTGAGGTCGTTTGTTCCTATGCTGAAGAAATCCACTTCTTTGGCAAGAAGGTCGCTGATCATTACGGCGGCAGGTGTCTCGATCATGATTCCAAGTTCCACCTCGCCGTATGGGATCTCATGGGCATCCAGTTCCTGCTTTACCTCGTTTACAATTTCTTTGATCTTTTTCACTTCCGAAACCGAGATGATCATTGGAAACATAATAGAAATGGTTCCATAATGACTTGCCCGGTAGATGGCGCGCAGCTGGGTTTTAAAAATCTCCGGCCGTTCCAGGCAGATGCGGATCGCGCGGTAGCCCATCGCCGGATTTTCTTCTTTGCCAAGTTCAAAGTAATCTACCTGTTTATCAGCTCCGATGTCCAGAGTACGGATGATCACTTTCTTTCCCGCCATCATTTCCACGACTGTCTTATAGGCTTTGAATTGTTCTTCTTCTGTTGGATACGTATCTTTTTCCAGATACAAAAATTCGCTTCGGAACAATCCGATGCCGGCTGCATCATTTGACAACACATCGGCAACATCAGCAACTCCGCCAATATTGGCGTACAGATGTATGTTTCGACCGTCCTTTGTGACCGTCTCTTTTCCTTTTAATTCCAGAAGGAGCTGCTGTTTTTTCTTCTCTTCTGCCTGCAATGCCTCATAATGAGCCAGCGTCTCGGCATCCGGTTCCACGATAAGTTTTCCTTCAAAGCCATCGACAATCGCCATTTTCCCGGCGATATCAGCCGGATAGTGTACTCCGATCAGCGCCGGAATATTCATTGTCCGCGCTAAGATCGCGGTATGTGAATTGGTCGAGCCAAGTTTTGTTACAAAGGACAAAACCAGACTTTTATCAAGTTGTACCGTCTCACTTGGAGCGAGATCTTCAGCGAGCAGGATAACCGGCTGATTTCCGGTAATCCCTCCCATCTCTTTGCCCTGCAGGATGCGGATCACACGATTGGAAATGTCTCGCACATCAGCGGCACGTTCCTTCATATAATCGTCATCCATTGCGGCAAACATCTGGGAAAAATTGTCACCTGTCGTCGCTACCGCAAACTCGGCATTGATCTTCTGGGTGTCAATCATATTTAAGATTGACTCCACATAATCAAGATCATCTAACATCATCTGATGTACATCAAAAATCATAGCACCCGATTCGCCCACTTCTTTTAATGCCTTTTCATAAAGACCCGCAAGCTCTTCTTTGGCTTTCTCTTTTGCGTCTTCAAACCGTTTCTTTTCCTTTTCCACGTCTTCAATCGAATAGCGTTTTACCTGATCTTCCTCTTTTTCAAATAGAGCGACAGGGCCGATCGCTATTCCACCAAAAACGCTTTTACCTTCCCATACGTTCATGCTGACACCTCCCGGCTTTTACAGATTTGCCTCCAAAAATGCACTCAATTTGTCCATTGCGGCATCTTCATCTGCTCCCTCTGTCTTTAATACGATTTCCTGTCCCTGTTTTGCACCAAGTCCCATAACACCGAGGATTCGTTTTGCATCTACCTCTCTGCCGTCTTTTGCGATCGTCACTTTGCATTCGCAGGCTGCTGCCTCTTTGACAAACAAACCTGCCGGTCTTGCGTGGATCCCCTGTGCGTCTTTGATTACATAATGAAATTCTCTCATGATAGTGTCCTCCTTAATTTTTATATTTATTATCTGTTATTTGGTTACTGCATCTTTCTTGATCAATCCTAACATCACTGCCGTCACAGCCGAACCAGCCAGCCAGGCAACGATATAAAGCAGTGGCTGTCCTACCGTGGCAAATACAAAGATTCCTCCATGCGGTGCCATCAATGTACATTTAAACAATGCCGATAAAAATCCGGCAACACCTGCACCTGCCATCGTACATGGGATTACGTGCAATGGATCCGATGCGGCAAATGGAATCGCGCCTTCGGTGATAAACGAACATCCCATTACGATATTGGAAACGGCTGAACCACGCTCTGCCTGCGTAAATTTCTTTGGAAATAATTTACAAGCAACTGCAATTCCTACCGGTGGAACCATACCGCCAACCATGATCGCTGCCATTGCCATGTAGCACGCCTGCACCGCAGGATCACTTGCCTGCGCTCCCTGATCCATCATCTGGGAAGCGGTTGCCAGCATACCGGAACCAAATACATACGCGGCTTTGTTGATCGGGCCTCCCATATCAATTGCCATCATGGCTCCGAGGATCAGTCCGAGAACCGTGATCATTCCCGCATCGGAAATTCCCTTTAACATGTTACTGAGTCCCGTATTGATCAGTCCGATCAATGGATTAAAGATCATGCACATCAACACACCGATGATAAAAATACCAACGAGCGGATAAATGAGTGTCGGTTTGATCCCATCCAGGGAATCCGGCAGTTTTTCACACAATTTCTTCAAGCCGAGTACGATAAATCCGGCTAAAAATCCGGCTACGATACCACCAAGGAAACCGGATACCGTATTTCCACTGTTTTCACCGACAAAAGAAAACTGTGCGATAAATTTGGAAAATCCTCCCAGTTCGCCGACCTTATCGGCAAATACATAACTTCCCAGTATTGCATTTCCATTTGCTGCCAGAAGTCCGCCGGTAAATCCTACGGCAAGTCCCGGACGGTCTGCGATCGAATACGCAATGTATCCGGAAAGTACCGGCACCATCAGTCCCATGGCAAGTCCGCCGATGTATTTAAACAATGCCGAAAGCGGGGTACAGCTTCCAAAATCCGCTCCACCGGTGGAACCATATCCACACAGGGTATCGATCAAAAAGGCGATTGCCATCATGATACCACCGCCGATTACAAATGGTAACATGTGGGAAACTCCGCTCATCAGATGCTGGTACGCCGCATGTCCAATTCCTTTCTTTTCTGCATTATCTGAAACCGTTTCCTGTGCCTCATCGCTTTCATAAACCGGTGCCTGTTTGTCCACAATCTTCCGGATCAATTCTTCCGGCTTATTGATGCCATCTGCCACTTTCGTAATAATAACCGGTTTTCCGTCAAAACGTTCCATCGGCACTTTCGTGTCTGCCGCCACGATAATTCCGTCTGCTTTCGCAATCTCTTCCGCAGTAAGTACATTTTTTGCTCCGCTTGAACCTCTCGTCTCTACCTTGATCTGGTAGCCGAGTTCTTCTGCTTTCCGCTCCAGAGCTTCCGCCGCCATATACGTGTGCGCGATTCCGGTCGGGCATCCTGTCACCGCCAGTACAAATGGCACACCGGCATCAATTTCCGTCTGCTCTTTTTCTTCTTCCGGCTCATTTTCCGCCATTTCAATGACTTTCTTAAATTCTTCTACCGTCTCTGCCTCCCGCAGTTTTCCGGTGAAGTCCGGATCCATCAGTAATACGGACAAATGACTGAGTACATCCAGATGTACATTGTCCGCGGTATCCGGTGCCGCGATCAGGAAAAACAGATTGGCAGGTTCACCATCCAGGGAATCAAACTCCACTCCTTCCGGCACAACCATTGCCGCCAGACCTGCCTGATTTACCGCTGCGGATTTACAATGAGGAATGGCAATTCCTTCTCCGATTCCCGTCGAACCTTCTTCCTCTCTTGCGTAAACCCCTTTGCGATAAGTTTCGATATCATTCAGTTTGCCGCTCGCATCCATCAGATCAACCAGCGTGTCCAGTGCTTCTTTTTTGCTGTGGACTTCTGCCGACAAACGAATGCTTTTGTCATCCAATAAATCAATAATCTTCATATCGTTTCGCTCCTTTCTTCGCTACGTCCCTGTGTATTAAAATTCGAAATGATGCGTATTTCGAATCGCCTCTACCTGTTCTCTGGTTGCCAGCTGCTCCGAAAATGCACTGGCACTTCCGGTACAAACACCCAGTTTAAATGCCTCTTTGTAATCTCCTTCTCCGAGATAGCCGGCTAAAAATCCTGCCACCATCGAATCTCCTGCCCCCACGGAATTTACCACGGTTCCTTTCGGTGCCTCACTCCGGAAAACGCTTCCGTCATCTCCTACAAATACGGCGCCTTCCCCTGCCATGGAAACAATGACATTCTGTGCACCCATCTCCTGCAGTTTCTTTGCATATTCCACTGCCTGGTCTTTGCTCTCAATCCTGACATTAAACAATTCTCCCAATTCATGGTTGTTTGGTTTAATGACAAATGGATGAAACGGCAGTACATTGAGCAGAAGACTTTTCGTCGCATCAACGGCAATTTTCAATTTCCGGTCAGCCAGTCTTGTCATGATATCGCGGTACATCGACTCCGGCATACTCGCCGGGATGCTTCCCGCAAGAACTAAAATATCGCCTTCCTGCAGCTCGTCCAATCGGTCAAACATTTTTTTGATCGCTTCCTGTGAAATCTCAGGCCCTAAGCCATTGATCTCGCTTTCCACTTCCGAACGGATCTTCATATTGATCCTGGAAATTCCTTCCTCCAAGCAGATAAAGTCGGTAGAAATTCCTTTTTCTTCCAGCTGCCGTTCAATCTCTTTCCCGGTAAAGCCAGCCAGAAATCCAAGTGCCGTGCTGTCAAATCCAAGATTTTTAAGCACCATGGACACGTTGATTCCTTTTCCGCCGGCAAAGATCTTTTCTGCCGTCGTCCGGTTCACCATTCCGGGTTCAAAATGTGTGACATCAATGATATAATCCAAAGATGGATTTAAGGTAACAGTATAGATCATTTTGCTTCACCTCCCTGCACTTCTATGATATTGTCGCATTCTGCAAATGCCGGATCACTGATTTTTGTTGTTATGATACAAGCATTTGCAAAATCTGCAAATTTTACACATGAGATCTGAGAAAATTTACTCGCATCACTCAAAATATATCGTTTGGCACAATGCTCCATCGCCGTCTGCTTTACTTTCGCTTCTTTCAGATCCGGTGTCGTAAATCCGTTTTTCGGGTGAACGCCGTTCGCTCCCCAAAATCCCTTTGTAAAATTATATTTATAAAGGCTTTCTACCGCTTCCGGTCCTATGATTGCTTCCGTCGTCGCCTTCAGTTCACCGCCAAGAATAAATGTCGTATATCCTGCCTGAGCAAGTTTTCTTGCGTGAGCCACTGCGTTGGTTACAAATACCGTTTGTTTCGTCGTCAGATACTCAATCATCAATTCTGTCGTCGTTCCCGCATCCAGATATACAAAATCATCTTCTTCGATCAATGTGGCTGCATATTTTGCAATTTCTCTCTTTTCGGCAAGATTTTTATCCTTTTTCTGGATCACGCTGTCTTCCTTCGTGCTGTAAGCATCTCCGGCAGCCATCGCCCCGCCGCGGACTTTCTGGATCCGCCCTTGTTCATCCAATACGGCAAGATCACGCCGGACAGTGGATTCTGAAATATTCAGCGCGTCCATCAGTTCCTGGATCGAGGCGCTTCCCTTTTCCGTCACAATCCGCCAAATTCCTTGCAAACGCTCTTCTGTCAGCACTTTCACCACTCCTTTCGTGGATCATTTCGTTTTTGTTAATGTTATTATAACGCCATTTTCTTCCATTGTCAATCATTTTCTTTCAGAATCTTTCAATTTCTTTCATACTTTTATTGATCAGCTTTTAAGGTGAGGAGTTTTTTTGACCTGGACGGCAGTTTTTCTTGCTAGACCACAAAAAGGACGCCCTTAGGGCGCCCCTCTCTTTTCACTATATTCTTCTAATTCTGCCGGCACACTTCTCCCTGCATCCGCAGCGGGTAGCAGAACAATTCTTTCGCATCGAGATCCACGCGGTGCATATCCACTGCATTCCATTGTGGATTTTCATACGTTGTATAATAATAAATGCCCTTTGACGCATTAGCACAGGACGTATAAATTGTGTATTCATATTTTCCGGGTTCTACCTCGCAGCACCCTTTCTGCTGGGCGACAGAACCCAAAATATGGAAAAACTGTGCCACGCTTTCCACCTCGGAATCTCCCGACCAGGAATGCTGCCGGGTAAATGCTGCGCGGACAAAACGGGAAGACGAAGAAAGGTCTCCCGGCAGTCCGAGTGCTCCCATGCCACGGCTGTACGCCCGTAATGGGGTTCCCGGAGCAAACGTATTTTCCGGCTGTTTTGGCGACAGTGCCTGATAATTATTTAACTGGAAACACTGCTGTTCAAACGGCGGATTGTTGGTAAGCACACCAAACGGATTGTCGTACACTTTGATTCCGTCCTGCATGGATTCCACGACGATACATTCGTCCGCATCGGCGATCATCCAATGAAGGGACGACGATGGCAGTCCGGCAGAAAATGAAATATTGGTGATGCACAACGAGGAAACCACCTCTCTGGCTTCTTTTACCGACGCACATCTGCCGAGGATCCACGGGATAAATTCAAACGATGCCACATTATCACAGGAACTTTTTGGCTCCTGATAGACCGCATTTCCCACAAAATTAAGTCCTGCCATGCCAAGTCCTTTTTCATTGACCGCTTCATAATACAAAGGGTAATTATCTGCTACATGTGCCATTCCGATCATGGAGTATTTACATTTTTTTTCAGATAGTTTCTCATCACGCCACGCAAATTCATAATTTCTCGGCGTAACTACTACCTGCTCGCCATAAGAAAATTCGTAATCAAGGGTACGTCCAAAATAAAAATCTTTGGTTTTATATGTCGCTGCTGTACACATGGTATCAGTCTCCTTTTTTTAATTGCGGCAGTGCTTCCTGCCATATCCCGGTCAGTTTTTCCAGCGAAAATGCCGCATTCGCCGGACTGGAAGACGGAAGTTCCACACACGGCAGTCCGGTTACCGGTTCCTGGTATTTCCGGTACAATTTTCCGGCAAGCCGTCCATTGGTATACACCGCGCTGATCTGTGACACTTCAAGAACCGGATTCAGGTCTGCCGGAATGACATTCCGGATACTGCTGTCGCTTGAACCCACGATCTCACATTCTTCGATGACATCATACAGTGCAATGCCATTTTTCAAAAGAAATTGTTTCTTTCCTTCTATTGTAACCGGTTCCGGCTCATTGCATACAGCAGCCAGAATTTTCCAGAAGCGGTTGTGCGGATGTCCATAGAAAAATCCTTCCTCCCGCGATTTCACGGAAGGAAAACTGCCTAAAATCAAAATACGGGACTTCTCATCGTAAACCGGTCCGAATCCATGAGAAGCCCGCGTATAATTTTTATTCATCCAATACATCCTCCACTGCGTAGCGTGGTCTGCCTTTTGTCTCCATATACACCTTTCCTATGTATTCGCCAATCACTCCGATCGCCAGAAGCTGAAGGCCGCCAAGTGCCCAGATCGACACAATCAGACTGCTCCATCCACGCACGGTATCGCCCAGCATATGTTCTACGATTGAATAGACCAGCATCCCAATGCTCACGATAAAGATCAGGAATCCAAGCCACACGATAAACCGGATCGGCTTGACGCTAAATGACGAAATTCCATCAAAAGCAAACGCCAGCATCTTTTTAAGCGGATATTTGCTCTCTCCTGCCATACGCTCTTTTCTTTCATAATACACGTTGTCGGACGGAAAACCGATCAACGGGATCATGCCACGCAGAAACAGATGCACTTCTTTATAATGTTCCAGTTCATCCAGTACACGCTTACTCATCAGGCGGTAATCTGCATGATTAAATACAATGTCAACTCCCATCCATTTCATCATATGATAAAA
>DJNB01000010.1:18413-18738 GCA_002435545.1 Lachnoclostridium sp. UBA6475 | reverse complement strand
TTCCGGCTGCTCCGCACTCCGTAAACGACATCTTTTCCGTCTTTAAATTTTTCCAGCATCTCATCGATCGCATTGATATCATCCTGAAGATCCGCATCCAATGTGATCGCCACGTCACAATGTTCTTTCGCATACATTAACCCGGCCAGAACCGCGTTCTGATGACCACGGTTGCGGGAAAGGGTCAGACCGCTGCAGATCACATTTTCCCCATGGAATTTACGGATCAGCATCCAGGTCTGATCTTTCGATCCATCGTTTACATAAAGAATACGGCTTTTTTCTCCGATCACCCCACGTTCCATCAGGGATGTCATCTTTTCCT
>DJNB01000010.1:0-18386 GCA_002435545.1 Lachnoclostridium sp. UBA6475 | reverse complement strand
ATCTTTTCCAAAAGCTGGCGGTTTGTCTCTGTCAGTACCTCCTGCTCATTATAACAGGGCACAACAAGATACAGCGTACATTTTTCACTCATAAATTTTCCTCCGTCATATATACACAATTTTATCTATCCTTATTGTACCTATCTGACGCAAAAAAGTCAAATATATTTGCAAGAATGGTAACAGTATGGTAAAATAAATTCTGGTACATTGTGCCACACTGTTTTAGATTGAATTTGGAGAACAAACTATCATGAATGAACGACAGAAATATAAATGGAAGCAGGATCTTTCCTGGCTGAAAAACCGCATAAAATTTAAAATAAATCGTATCTTTTTCATGACACAGGACAAAATGGTAATGTTCGAGTCCTATCATGGCAAACGCTGTGGCGACAGTGTCCGGGCAATCTATGAAGAAATGCTGAAAGATGACACATTTCGCGATTATACTTTTGTATGGGCTTTTTCCAAGCCATCCGAACACGAGGATCTCTTGAAAAACCCACATACGATACTGGTAAAAAAAGGAAGTTCGGAATATTTTCGCTATTATGCCGCTTCGCGTTTTTGGATAAACAATGTAAGCATTCCGGATTTTTTGATTCCGGGACGGCATCAGATTTATATTGAAACCTGGCATGGAACCCCTTTAAAACGGCTTGGCTGTGACATCACAACCGACAGCGATCCACGTCAGTCAAAGGAACGGATGCACCGCCGTTACCGCATCAAGGGAAAGAAGGTAACACATTTCCTGTCACCTTCTCCTTATTACACGGAAAAGATTTCGACTGCATTTGATGTGGATCCGGCAAAGGACGGGCTGTTCATCAATTGCGGATATCCGCGCAACGACGCTTTGTTTACGGCATCCGAGGAAGAAACTGCAGCATTTAAAAAATCACTCGGTATCCCGGAAGGTGCCAAAGTGATCTTATACACCCCGACCTGGCGCGACAATGAATATCAAAACGGACATGGCTTCCAATATGAAAGCCCGGTAAATCTTGGAAAATTGATGGATCTTTTACCGGAAAACTACGTTTTATTATTCCGGGCGCATCATCAGGTAGGAACTTCCGAAGTCATTCAGGAAACCGACCGTATTTTCGACGTGACAGAGGCAGACGATCTCAATGATCTGTATTTGATCAGTGACCTGATGATCACCGATTACTCCTCTACCATGTTTGATTATAGTGTACTGAAGCGTCCCATGGTATTTCATATGTATGACCTGGAACGCTATGAGCGGGAAATCCGTGGTTTTTATTTTGACCTGGAGGAACTTCCGGGACCAATCACAAAAACCGAAGAAGAATTGGCAAAAGCAATTGTTGATGGCATCTCACATTTTGACTATGCCACCGACAAAAAATACCGGGCATTCCACGATAAATTTAATCCGTGGGAAGATGGGCAGGCTGCCCGGCGCGTCATTGACAGCTGCATCCTGATCCCCCCTCACAAAAAGGGAATTTGGGAAAAACTGGTACTCAATTATAAGCGTACCCTAAACCGTATTCATATCGTATATCTGATCATTAAATACAATATTGGTGGATTTTTCAACAAGCACGGTCTCTTTCTCAACAACAACAGCCGGCGTCTTTTAAATATGAAAGATTCACACAAGGGCGAACGCTGCTTTTTGATCGGAAACGGACCAAGTCTGAGTCCTGACGATCTGCATATGCTGATTAACGAGTACACATTTGGTACCAATATGGTATATAAAATATTTGACCAAACGGACTGGCGCCCAAGTTTTCACTGCGTATCCGACAGCATCTATGCGACAAAACTGCGTGATGAACTTTACAACAACGTAAAATCACCGCTGTTTACCATAGAAAAAACCTATCGCAAAATGACCAAACGGACACTGGAAACGACATATGTACACACGATTGCCAGTGAACGCTACAAAGTAAAAGGAAATATTTTTTCCTATTGTATGGTAAAGGCAACGGTTCTTTCCCTTGCCGCAGAGTTTGCTTTTCATATGGGATTTTCCGAAATTTACCTGCTCGGCGTAGACTGTACCAACCCTCACGCCGCCGGCGGTCATTTTACCGATAACTATACAACGAAGGAAATTGCCCAGACTGACATTTCCCGTATCAAAGAACGTATGAACAAGGAAAATGTCACGACAGAACAGATCGGAGAACATATCATTGACCGATCGATGGATGTATATCGTCTGTTAAAGAAATATGCTGATAAACACGGCATTAAAATATATAATGCAACCCGTGGTGGAAATCTGGAGATCTTCCCCCGTGTCAAACTGGAAGATGTATTAGCCTCCGAACGACCGCCGCACAAACAGAAAGGATGAGTAAATATGAAGATAATTGGAGTTATTCCAGCAAGATACAAATCAAGCCGTTTTCCGGGAAAACCATTGGTAGACATCTGTGGTAAACCGATGATCTGGTGGGTATACCAGCAGGCAAAAAAAGTGCCGGAATTTGATGAAGTTTATGTAGCTACGGACGATGACCGCATTGAAGCTGCGTGCAAAGAACACGACATGAAAGTTATCATGACTTCGGACAAACACGAAACCGGTTCTGACCGTGTAGCCGAGGTGGCGACCAAAGTGGAAGGCGATCTCTTTGTCAATATCCAGGGCGACGAGCCGGTTATCAATCCGGAGATGATCCAGGAAGTAATTTCCATCTTTTTGGAAGATGAGACCGTTACCTTTGGCAGTTTGAAAAAAGAGATTACCGATCCGGATGAGATCAAGGCAACAAGCACAGTAAAAGTTGTCACCGACCAGAAAGGCGATGCGATGTATTTTTCCCGCTCTGTCATTCCATCCAATGTAAAAGACGGAAAACTTGCGCGCGTATTCCGTCATGTCGGAATCTATGCTTACAAGCGGGAGTTTTTGGAAGAATTTTCCAAAATGTCACAGACAGAACTGGAACTTGGCGAAGGCATTGAGCCGCTTCGCGCCATGGAACGCGGCTACAAAATGAGATTAAAAGAAACCAAACACTCTTCGATCGGCGTCGATCTGCCGGAACATATCGAAAAAGTAGAGCGTGTTATTAAGGGAATTGATGTATTAGACTAATATTAACACGAAATTTTAGGAGGTTACTATGAAACGAGTACAATTACTTGACTGCACACTGCGCGATGGTGGCTATCTCGTAGATGCACAATTTGGAAATACAGTAATCAAAGGAATGATCAAGGGACTTTCCGAAAGTGGCATTGATGTCGTAGAATGTGGATTTTTGAAAGACGAGCCTCATCAGAAAGGCAGCACGATCTTCAACAATGCGGCACAGCTCCGTCCTTTCTTACCGGAGGACCGCCGCCAGACATCTTACGTATGTCTTGCCGACTACAGCCGTTATACCATCTCCAATCTGGAGCCATTTGACGGCACTTCCATCGACGGTGTCCGTGCCTGCTTTTTCAAAAATGAACGTTACGACGTCATTGATTTCTGCAAAAGCATTGTAGAAAAAGGATACAAACTTTATGTTCAGCCGGTCGATGTACTTGGTTACACCGACGCCGAACTTTTGGAATTGATTGAAATGATCAATCCGCTGGAACCTTATGCATTTTCTCTTGTTGATACGTTTGGTTCCATGTACAAAGAGGATCTGCGCCGCGTATTTTACCTTGTAAATCAGAATCTGAATGCGGCATCCCGTATCGGATTCCACTCGCATAACAATCTGCAGATGTCCTTCTCTCTGTCGCAGGAATTTATCGACATGACCCAGGGACTCCGAAAGATCGTTATTGACGGAACGATGGCAGGTATGGGACGTGGTGCCGGTAACACCAATACGGAGCTGATCATGCAGTATATGAACCGCAAATACAATTCCGGATACGATATCGACACGGTACTCGATCTGATCGACAACTACATTGATGGTATCCGAAACACCTGTACATGGGGTTACTCGATCCCTTATTATCTTGCCGGATCGTACAGCGCCCATGTCAACAACATTTCCTACCTTACGGCAAAGGCCGGCATCTCCAGCCGCGATATCAACTATATCCTGAACCGTATCGGCGGTGATGCGCGAAAACGTTATGACTATGATCTTTTGGAAAAAACTTACATGGAATATGTGGGAATTATCCGTGACGATGAAAAAGAGGTTACGCAGCTCCGTGAATCTCTTCAAGGCAAGGATATCCTCATGCTCCTGCCCGGTCACAGTATCGTCACACACAAAGATGAGATTTTGAAATACTGCGAAGAGAAACATCCGATCGTGATCAGTGTAAACCTTTTGTCACATGATTATCCGATCAATTATGCATATTTCAGCAATAAAAAACGTTACAATTACTGGAAGAGTTCAAGCCGTTTCAGCGAATACAAAAAGATCGTGACTTCCAATGTCACAAATGAAGAGAACAAAAATCAGGTAATTCTTGATTTTACACGCCTCGTAAAATGTGGCTGGGATCAGCTTGACAACTCCGGTATCCTTCTGCTCCGTCTGTTGGATGAACTCGACGTCGCATCGATTGCTATGGCTGGTTTTGACGGCTACAGCCACGACGCTTCCAGCACAAACTATATGCAGAAGGAAATGGAAAAAACCAGAAATACGTTGAACGCGGATGAGGCAAACCGTGATGTCCAGAGCATGCTGGAAGATTATCTGAACACCAGAAAATCTGACTGCCCGCTTTCCTTTATCACGCCATCCCGTTTTGAACTCAATCACTAAGAGGCAGGTACTGATATGAAAGATTTGACAAAGATAAAACTGTTTGCCATGGATGTCGATGGTACATTGACAGACGGCAATATCTATATGGGAAATGATGGCGAACTATGCAAGGCTTTTAATGTCAAAGACGGACTTGGCATCAAACTGCTGAAAGATTCTGGCATCGTGCCAGCCATCATTACCGGCCGCACCTCTAAGATCGTGGAGAACCGCTGCAAAGAACTTCACATTGAAGAACTTTACCAGGGCGTTAAAAACAAAGCGGCCACGCTAACTGCCTTAATGGAAAAATATCATCTTGACGCTTCCGAAGTGGCTTATATCGGGGACGACATGAATGACCTCAGTGCCATTAAAACTGCCGGCATCACATTTGCTCCGGCAGACTGTGGCAAGGCTCTCCGCCCTTACATTGACATCATTCTTACCAAACCGGCAGGACAGGCTCCTGTCCGCGAGGCGGTTGATATGATCTTAGAAGGACGTTACGATTTCAGTAACTTTTTAGATCTGTAGGTGACTTTACTATACAACGTCAGAGGTATTCCGGATAACAGGAATACCTCTCTTATTCTAATATTTAATTACAAATACCTCTGTGATGCCTTAATATATTCACCTAAAGTTTTCGGAAGTCCATGTCTTTTAATAACATCTGCACAATATTTTTTGTAAATTGCCTTTAACCCTTTACTATTGGTATTATTATTTTGTTGCGCATAATATACATATGCTTGAAGCAAAATAACATCAAATGTAATTATATCTACATCTTTTAAATCATTTAATTCTCCTGCTACAATATCAACCATAATTTCCTTTGAGCAAAAGAAATTCATATTATGATAAGCCGCATATGCAAGACTATATACTTCTCCTCGATTTTTTGACTCTCCTCGCTTATATTTTACTAATTCATGTGTTGCAATATTATTAAAAAGAATAGTATATTGCGGGTCTTTTCCATACAAACCATCTTCTCCCACAATTGAAACGTTTTTTCCTTTATACATATCGACAAAAGTTCTGTTTTTGTCATCTAATTCCTTGTAAACCTCTTCATGTATGTAAATATTTGTAAAACTTTCAAATAATGGTATGATATATAACTGCTTCATATTTTCAAATGAATACCTTTCATCTGAAATTCTTTCAGAAATCCCAACCATAAAAATATTAGCATCAAACAATACTGGTTTACTGATCAGTTCATGCAAAGCAGTTTTTTTCAATGGCGTAACCATAAACTTTCTTCACCCCCGTTTTGCATTTATGATTGAAAACAATTCTTCGTCGTCCATTTCATCATCGCTCACTTCATCCTCCTGAGAAACAAAATCATTTACAATATTCATATCTAAAGATAAAATTTCTGCATCTCGTAATATTTCTTCTTTAGATGCATTTCCCGTAGAAAATGCTTTTTCCATATCCTGATATGTCATACTATACGGAATAATAAAGTTATTATCTGTGCTATATAATTCCGATACTTGCTTATCAAATATCTTTATCTCTTGAAGAACTTTTTTTATAAAGTCATAGTTTTCAATATACTCTTTTACATTCCCTATATATTTTTCTTCAGCCAGCCTATAAATCACGGCCTTTAACGGCATTTGATATTTAACTGTCATTACAATTATAAAAGATGCGATTTGAGCAAAATCCAGTGTCTTTACTTCTTTTATATTTAATCTTCTACAATAATCGTTAATTTCTCTTTTTAACGCTTCCTCCGGAAACAACAACTCTGCAGCAAATCTACATGCTTTTTTTTCATTAACATCTTTCAATATGCTAAAATCACAGATATATGGTCTTTCCTTAAACACTTGATAATCTTTTATATAGTGATAAAACTCATGGGCAGCTGTAAAAATCTGATTCACTAGCGGTTTATTACTGTTTAGAATAATATATGCCCGCTCTTGCCCAGATGTAGGAATATACAACATACCATCTATCTTTTCAGATTCAAAAGATACTAGCTCAAATCGAATTTCTTGACTCTGCCGTTGAATGAGATTGAATATTCCTGTTCCCATAGGTGCAGAAGCATAATCAACTCTTTTTTCTCTAGCTAATCTCTTAATCTCAGCAATTTCATTCAACGTAAGCGATGCTGTATTGAAATCATATTCTGTTTGATAATATTGTTCAAATAATTCGTTATTATCAATCGATGTCATAACTACCTCTCTTGGCAAGCAATTCATACTTTTCTTTTACCCTGATTCGCTCTGCCATTTCTTCAATTTTTTCCTTGTCAGACTCCTCTAACTTTCCCATAAGATAAACTAATGCATCTGTTGTAGATTCAACAAAATAATCATCGGTACTTTTTCCATTCATATTACAGATTTGACCTAATATATCAATTGTTGGCACTTGTTTCCCATTCTCTAACAACGACAATGTGGATCTTTTAATTCCAAGTTTTTGAGCAAAAGTATCTTGAGTTTCTTTTCCTCTAAGTATGATCAAATCACCGCAAAACTTCTCTGCATTGAACTCCTTCATGACAAACCTCCTAAAAATAGCACGTTAATAATTTTAACAAAATACCACAAATTTGTCAACTGATTTGTTGATTTTTTTAACGCAATTATACTATAAATTATGCCCAAGCACAAATAACTTTAACAAAAATTTCGAAATTGATCTTATTTTTTCCGAAACAAAAAGATATTTTGCTTGCATGGAATCAATTTGTCAAGATGTGTCAATGCCGCATTCTGTTCAACCTCTGCTTTCGTGTGAAAGCGGGTTTGTTCAATGGTTTGGGGTGTATCATAGGGATCGATTTTCTGCTCAAACAGTTCTCTAAATTGTTTACTGTAATCTGTCGGAAGACTTGCTCTCTCCTGCATATGCTCTTTCTCCCAGATTTCCCATTTAAGCGTTGCCATAGTATCCCTCAACGTTTTGGTTAATTCAACGTCATTTTGAAAGTCTATAGGACGAATTTCATTTCCAAAATTAATCACAAATCTTTTATCAAACTGTTCAATACCAACCGGAATAATAGGTGTATCCGTTTCTATCGCCATCTTTGCCGCACCGGAAAACAGAGGCATGACTGGAAGATTTTCTGTTCCATTTCTGGCTCCTTCCGGGAAAATCAGCAATGACCCTCCCGCTTTCAACAGCTGTACCGACCGCAGATACGCAATGCGACGATCTTCTTTATTATCAGTATCCAAAAAAATCACACCATTGAGATACGCAAACAGACCGGAAATATGCCGGTACATAAAACGTGGATCACCAACAAACCACCAACAGCCCCTTCCCAGCTTTTCATAAATATTTTCCAAATCATTTTCAAAAATATGAGTACAGGCGTAAATAGCTTTACCCCCCTTCTTGGGCGATGCATTGAGGATTGTAACCGTTTGTTTGCGAAACAATCTGTCTACAGTCAGAAATAGTCTGAATACCGGATAACATATCTCTCGAAAACGAATTTTCTTTGGCATTTTTCCCTGCTCAAACCATTTCTTTCGCTGTGCCCGGTGATACTCTTCCAACTCCGGAATCGTCATTGTCAATCTACTGATAATGGATAACATCATACAACTCCTTGAAATTTTTTACCCGGCAATCATCAAACTCATGGCACTCTTGATTCCATGCAGCAGTATAACAGATTACCTTTTTCACTCCACGGATTTCATAGAGATTTTCCGGGCTGTCATCCACCATCACATCGATATTATTTTCCCTGCAAACTCGAAGTTTATCAACACCGCTTCCCTTTTCTTCACAAAAAATAATATCATCATAGGTCAGCTGATTCTTCTTCAGCCAATGTTTTAACATCCATCGAAACAGTTTTCCTGTAATTCCGCTTTCTGTTGTATGAACCCGGCTTGTGATAATTATGACCTTATGACCTTCCTTTCGCAGCTTGTTAACTACCTCAGCTGCATCTTGTGTCATTGGTTCCTTTAAGCAATACTTCCAAATGTATTTAATCCAGAATGCCTCCCTCTGTTTCTTTGTACATTCAAAAACATCCTGCACTTCAAACATGTCCGGATTTTTGATTGATATACCAAACTTCTTTTCAAAATACTTTTTTCCTTCTCGTAATTGAAACGTCCTGACATCAACTAATACGCCATCTACATCTAATCCGATATTCATTTGCTTTCTCCTTTCAAAATCATTTCTAACTGCTGAAACATGGTACTTTCATCGTAATCTAACGGATTTAACGGTTTCTTTACCACAACATTTAATGGATATCTTCTATGTTTATGCCAATCAAATAACTTTGGTTTATTCTCATGCCGAGGAAAAATTTCAAATCCTCCCTGAATATATATTGGCAATATAGAAACACCCGCTTCTCTTGCAATTTTGATAACGCCCTTTTTTAACGGGAGTAAACTTCCATCTCGTGAGCGGGCACCTTCTGGAAATATAATAGCATTCATCCCCCCTCTCAAGCACTTCCTTACACGCGCAATTTCAGGATGTGTTCCTCTCTCCCTATTCACCGGAATACACCCTAATATTCGAAAAAAATGCTTAGAATCAATCGCTCGCTCAGCCGCAGCTAAAGTCAAAAAATCATGTTTATTCATATATTTTTGAATGGCAGTTAAAATCCATATGGGATCTAACGTACTTGTATGATTAGAACAGATAATATAGGCTCCGTTTTCCGGAATATTCTCCGTTCCACTCACCTCAAATTTGTAAAATACTTTTGTTAAAAAGCGAAAAACGGATAAAATTCCCCTATCCCACATACGGCGTTTCATTGGATATTGTTCCACATCATACGATATGGTATTGGGGCTGTTTTCCCTGTTACCATCTACCATTTCACACAATTGTTCTATCGTCAATTGGGCTGAAATACAATTTGTCAGATCTACTCCAAAATGTTTCTCAATCTCCACACACAGTTCAAACAAATTCAGGGAATCAATCCCAAGATCATTTTCCAATATTGATTCTTTTTCTATTTCTTCCCGTATGCCTAAGGATTGCAGTATGGCTTTGACTTCTTCAAACACACCCTGTTTTTTCTCTTTCTTTATCTTTTTCTTTTCCACCTTGCTCTGCTGTTCACGCAGTTTATATCGCTGTACTTTTCCGATCGATGACAACGGAATTTTCTCAACAAAACGCACTTCATCAATCCGGTAATCCCCTCCCAGTTCTTTGGAACGCTCCTTTATTTTTTCTTTTAACAGACCGGTATCTTTTACGGAACTTTTTTCCACAAAAAATACCACTTCATCATAACCGGCATCCACTATCGGCACCCCCACACAGGCAGCCACAGCATTTTCCGGCAGATATCCGGCATATAAATTTTCCATCTGTTCCGGTGAAATCTTCTCGCCATTTCGAAGATGAATACTTTCTTTACTTCTTCCTGTAATATATAAATAGCCTTCGGAATCGCAATATCCCAGATCCCCCGTCTTAAAATATCCCTCTTCATATGCTTCTTCCGTTGCTTTTTCATCACGAAAATATCCTTTCATATGACACGGAGTCTTTATCTGGACTTCTCCTATCCCATTGGCATCGGGGTTTTGTATCCGGACAGAAATTTCCGGAAATGTGGTTATCTTTCCCACCGAATCTGACGGAAACCGGTCTTTTACCGTTGTCGTTATCATCGGAAGATTCATCTCGGTAGAAGCATAGGTATTCATCCAATAATATCCCATATTCTGGAAGAACTCACTCACTTCCTTACTGCATTTTCCACCTCCTACGCACAAGTATTTCATATTTCCTCCAAACACTTGGGCAAGGATCTTTTTTAAAAACACTTTTCCTAAATTCAGATTCCTTTTCTTCTTTATCCACCCGCAAAATTGAATAATTTTTTCTAAGCTTCCCTTTCCTTTTATGCTATCCATTATTCTCTTTTGTATTGTCTCATAAACTTTAGGAACCATTCCAAAAGCATTTGGTTTGTACTTTTGAAATCCCTGCATCAATCTCACCGAATTGGCATTTTCCAATAGTCCAATTTGCGCCCCTCCTAAAAACAGTGCAAAAAAAGTAGAAAGTCCGGAAACATGGAACATTGGAAACACCAATAAATATCGAATATCATTTGTTCCAAATGCCCGAAGAAGCAGTTCCACCGATTTCATCTGTGCTTCATATGTTATCATAACGCCTTTGGGTTCACTTGTTGTTCCCGAGGAATAAAGAATCGTCAGTACATCAAGATCCTGGTCTTCCGATGGACTCCATGGATAGGTTCTGTTTATAAATAAACTGCTTGTTTTTATATCAAAAACCGGATACTCCTTTTCCCATTTATGGGCATAATTCCGGTATATTTCCGCATCGCATACAATTCCTCTTATCTCTGATTTTTGTACAAAAAAGTCCAATTCTTCCTCCGGTAATTCCGGATTGATTATGACGCTGACCGCACCAAATACCGCAAGCGCAGTAACCGCAGCATAAACATAGGGCGATAACGGCGCCATGACAAAAATACGGTTTCCTTTCCGAATCGGACTATTTTTATAAGCCAATACTCTTTCATTCGTTTGTTTCCAAAAGTCTTTGTATGTCCAGTTTTCTTCGGAATCATCTTCCTTCATATACGTTATAAAGGTTTTATCCTTGTATTTTTCACATACATTTTTGATCTTCTCTGCGAACTTTTCCTGCATAGTCATTATGTACTACTCCTCTGCTAAACTATTTTATTGCTATTATACCAAAAAAAAGTTCCAGTTTTTTTCCGATTTTTTCACTTTTAGCTTAAATAGAATGAATTTTGATTTAATTTTTGATTTTTTTAAAAATTTAGAATATACAAGGAATTTTTTTTATATTTTTCGGACAAATTCCTTCATCCGCTGATATATCGTCTCCCGGTCTTTTTCTGAAATCTGCCCGTTTTTCCGCACGTCATAGTGATGACCAAATTCTTCATCTGTATAACTATTTTCATTAACTGTCACTGGTTTTCGAAACCTCGGTCGTACATGTATGTGTAGATGTGGATTGGGCTGGGATTGTTTATAAAAACTATTCATCAGGCAGCTCCAGTTACACATTTCTGCTCCAAGGACGGATTCCATACATAACTCCGTTTTCTTAACAATCTCCCCCAATTCACCCCATTCTTCTATCGTAAGTTCTGAAAGGGAAGCACAATGTCTATTGCAAACAAGGATACACCGCCCGATATAATCTTGTTCATCCGCCAGATAAACTGACCAATATTGACTTTGAAACAACAAATACTTTTTTTCTTCCTCTGACATTTCACACCAGTTACAAGTCATATCTCACCCTCCTCTAAAAACTCCCATCGCAGCTGTCTGTCGATCCAGCTTTTCTGCGATGCTTCATGTATTATATCCCCCGGCATCTCTCCACCGATCAAAAACGGCGAATTGGGATCATGCTTTTTTCTATTTTCCTGCACAAATGCCGGATTCGTATTGGCATAACAATACCGGCATAAATGACTGCATGTATCATAAGCTCCAATATCTACACCAAGAAGGCAGGCACAGGCACCATTTCTTTGATTCAGCTTTCTCTTTGGCACTTCCAGCCTATTGTGAAGAGCTGTCTCAAAAGTCTTTACAGTCATGCAGCCGGAACAGTCTGCTCCAAATTTTTCCAGTTCGTTTCCCTCCGCGCAGGGTTTGATGACCATTCCGTAACGGTCTGCAATCTCTATAAATGCCTTTCCTATCGTCATTCGATCTTCCTTTGCCGCGCTTCTCGCCTCCGGAAAATTTTTCTGCACCTTTTTGTAAAGATCAATAAAACTGATCACGCATGTCTTAGTATAGCCACAAAGAGTACGAGCCATTTTTTCAAATTGTGATATATGCCAATTCACAGAGTGTACGGGATCTACCAGAATTGGGTCATACCGCCATCCCACACTGTCAATTCCTACTAATTTTGACAGCTGCCTAAAATGTTCCATAACAATTTCTTTATCCGGAACATTTGGCTCAATATCCCTGCCATATGGCGTAATCGTTACAAACCAATACTGTCCGTAAGGTTTTAATGCGTCAATATGGGACAGCATTGGTGCCGGATTTTTTGTGCAAAATGCAATCAGATCTACAACTTCCGGCGAAATCCGGTACTTCGTTACCTGACTGGGATTGTAAGGATTTCTCACACATACCATGCCCTGTTGAATCCTATTTAAAAACCATTCGGAGTAAAATGCCGGTATGTCCGTTCTCATTCCTGTATGAATAATCATTTTGCCACATCCTTTGAAACACTAGTCTCTCAAGCAGCCAATGGGAACAATCTTAACTCCCGAATCGGTTGTATATGCCATATTGGCATTTGCACAGATTACAATCAATGCAGACGGTTCCCGATACACATCACGCGGGTGTTTCTCGTTTTGCAATGCTGTGTCATTATATCTTCGTATTACTTCTTTAAATCTTAATAATGATTTTTCTGCTTCCGGTATTTTATTTACCCCCACTTTTACCTCAATAAGTGCATATCTTCCATCTGCCATTTGGTATACTGCATCTGCTTCTAATCCTGTGTCATCGGTATAGTGCAGTAATCGAGCGTTATGTTTTTCGGCATAAACCAGCAAATCTCTTAATACTATATTTTCAAAAACATGACCAAATAAATCTAAATCGTTAATAAAATATTTTGGCTCAATTCCAAGAGCTGCCAAACCGATCGACGGATCAATAAATATGTGCTTTTTAGCAGATCGAATTGCTGTTTTTGAACGAAGGTGCGGTGTCCATGCGTCAATGTCCCTGACTACAAATAACGTCTCTAACGCCTCAACATAGGATGTCAGCGTCACATCTGTAACATTCTGCGTTGCTTTTACATCCGCAAAAATATTCTTCCTTTTTGCTGTAGTTGCCATATTTCTTGCATATGACCACAATAATGTTCTTGCCCATTCCGGATTTCTATTTACCCCATCAATAGCAGATATATCCTTTTGATAAATCTGCCTATAATAATCTTTTGCGATTTCCAATTTTGCACTATCTTTTGTCAATGCCATACATCTGGGCCAGCCACCTCTACAGGCAGCAAAAAACAATTGTTCCAAATCCGTTTCCGACAGGATTCCGTCAATATCATAATTTTCATCTTCAAGAATTTTCGATAAGGATATCTTGCCATTTGATTCCCCAGTTTCAAATAAAGTCATCGGATACATCGTTACTTCAGTTATTCTCCCTGTTCCCGTATGAGGAGTATTAATTTTTTTACTTGCAGAACCGGTCAAATAAAACTCCCCCACATTTTCAGGATTATCGTCACAGGCTTTCCTTATCGTTCCCCATATTTTTACTGCATCCTGCCACTCATCAAACAAAATTGGTTTTGGGTTTTTCAGAAATAATTTAGGAGCCGTTTCCGCTACCGCGAGATACCCATCTCTTTTATCTTCATCCTGAAACTCAATAATCGTTTGCGAGCGTTCCCGGGCTGTTCTTGTCTTTCCACATCCTTTCGGCCCTATTATACTGATTGCATTAAATGCTTCTGTTCTTCGATCTATTACATCATCGACAATTCTTCGGATATATTTCATAACACGTACACTCCTTTTCTATTACTTATTATAACACTTCCAATAGACTTTATGCAAGAGTGTTTTATGTTTTTCGGCAGTTTTATTTTACTATTTTCGGCAAATTTATTTTATGTTTTTCGGCAGTTTTATTTTATGTTTTTCGGATAAATCATCATAGGCAAGAAGCCACTTTCAAAAATGCAATTTTTTTACATTTTCGAAAGCGGCTTTTAATTTCAATTTCCATTTTATCAGCGGTGAATATACATCCTGGTCATATGGGGTTCACCATCGCCCTGTACCATGCACAAGAATTCCCAACCGTATCTTTCATAAAAGGATGTATGATCCGTAATCAGATAAATCGGAGTAATTCCTTGGGATTTCATATCTTCCACGACGATATTGAGCAGATGCCCTGCAATCCCTTTACAGCGATAGTCTTTTTCTGTATAAACCGCGCAAACATTAGGCGTAAGGTCTTTCCGGTCGTGAAAGTCATTCTCAATAACACCCATTCCGCCAATAATCTTGTCATCATCCATGCAAAGATACCAGCCGTATTCCGTTTCTCCGCTTAGATAGGCACTCATGCAGTCAAGATAAGCCTTAATCGGAACACCCCATTTACTATGAAACCAGTCGGCGGCGGTTTGTTTCAACTCCGGACGCTCCCGCAATTTGATAAATGTATAGTTTTCCATATTCTCCCTCGTTTCGTTATCCTAGTACCCCAGTGTATCGTTTACCAAAATCACATGGATTCTTCCCTCATGACGGGAATATCTTGTAATCAAAAACTGACAGCATATGGTATCCGGCGATTTGCAGTCTGCACATTTCCCGGTTACTTTACATGGTGTCTTCACATCAAACCGCTGTGCATTTGCCGGTGCTGCCACATTTCTGGCGCGCTTCATCGCCTCATCCAGATCGGAGCAGATCTTATTCATACCGACAATAAATACAACCTTTTTCGGTCCCTGTGCAATACAGGAAACACGGTTCGAATTTCCATCAATATTTACCATAATTCCGTCATTGGTCATTGCATTGGCACTCGAAAGAAAAACATCGGCATCATAAGCTGCCATCAGGCTTTCACGCGGTGTCATATTGGAACGGTCAATATAGTTGTAGTCGCCTTCTTCCAACGCCTGAATCAGTCCGATTTCATGTGCGCTCTGGCAGCCGCCCATCGCCACGGTGCTTTCTTTTCCAATTACTTCCAGTGCCTTTTTCACCGCTTCTTCTTTGTCTGCGGCATAATAACCTGACATATTTCTGGACTCTAATCCTTTGATCACCGTCTGCGCCAAAATCTCATTTCTTTTTCTCATATTTTCGTTCATTTTCGTATCCTCCTGATAATAAATTTTATTTCTTTATTATGCTTTTGCAAATAAATTTTCCGGGTCACACCCCTTTTCTCCATTTTTCAATGCACTTACCTCTGAAACACAAAAGCTAACACATTTCTTTATATATTGTTCAATAACATCCCATGTATATATATCCAAATCCTCTTTATCACACGGGATTGCGTCAAACCACTGTTTAAAATTGTTCTCTCCAATAAGCAGTTTTTCCGCAGAAATCTCATCAATTGGAATTTCCATTTCCGCAAAATCTGTTCTTTTCAAATGAAACTCTTTAATTAGGAGATAATTTAGCCGGTTATAATCTTGATATCCTCTTTGATACGCCAATTTCTTTTCTTCCCCCTGATAACACCGAACATACTTATCCGCTATCTCATGAAACCAAAGGGCATCCTGCAACAAATGACAATAATACCCTAATACGAAATCATTGGCAAAGATCTGTTTTTCGTATCTGTCTGTAAATTTTTTCCAATTTATTCCTTTTCTCATTTTATCTTTGGATTTCTCCCCAAAATGAGCTGTATCATACGTTCCATCTTCATGAGAAGAGGCATCCGGTCCCAGCGCAGCCCCCAATAAAAACGGTGCTGCATTTTGCACTTTCAACTCATTCAGCAGTAAATTTGAAATCGTATAATGAATCATTGCCGAAGCCAATGTTATCCCTCCTAGTTCTTCTCTATCCGCAGTTTGTCAGCTTAGTTCCAACGTGGTATATCTTTCTAATAAACTATTTTATTCTTCCGCTCTCAATTACCACGCCGTATCCTCCTGATAAAAAATTTTCTAGTCTGTTTTTTTCATATACATAGTTTTACGTCCTGCACCAGTTCTAATAATAGCACCTTCTTCAACAAGTTTTTTTAATGCGGCTTCTATTGACGAACTTCCAAGACTTGGGCATGATACTAACGCATCTTTTTTAGAAAACCTACCAATAGTACCAGCTGTGTATGCCTTAACGATATCATATGCAGTACTTTTTTTACCACTTTTTTCGGTTAACATAATTCTTTTTTCCAAATCTCTGTAACAAGATAATACAATACCAAGCATATACTTTATAAATGGCTTAGGATCATTTTCTCCCTCATACCAATTTTGATCCGCTTTCTGTAAAGCTGCATAATAAGCTTCTTTTGTATCTGCAATAGCTTTTTCCATGCTAATATACTGTCCAACAAAATAACCACTTCTGTACATAAGTAATAGCGTTATCAGTCTGCTCATTCTTCCATTGCCATCATTAAAAGGATGGATACACAAAAAATCCAAAATAAAATTCGGTATTAAAATAAGTGGATCCACAATTTTCTCATCAATTGCTTTCTCAAACTCATTACAAAGACGTTCTACTGCATCGGGAGTCTCATACGGTTCAAGCGGCTTAAATAAAACTATCTTTTCTCCGCTTTCCAATACCATATCAATCTCATTCGGAGTATTCTTATACTTACCTGCATAAGAAAACGCAGTATATTTTAACAATTCTCCATGAAGCTGTAAAATATAATTGCTTCGAATGGGAATTGCGTCATAACTTTCATGAACAATATTAAGTACATTTCGATAACCAAGGATTTCTTCCTCATCTCTATTTCTTGGTGTTGTTTTATCTTCCACCAATTGTTTTAATCTGGCATTTGTCGTAACAATACCTTCAATTTCATTTGAACTTTCCGTACTTTGAATCTTAGCGATTTCAATTAACCGCTTCAATTCAACTGGTTTCTGTTGCATATACAATTCCTGTTTGCCTTTATATTCATGAATCTGAGCAACATATGTCAAGATCTCATTATCCCAGGTTCTGTCTTTTAGTTTGGAATAATCAAACTCTTTCATCTCCTTCTCCTTTCTCCCAGATATCATTTCTTTCTCCCAAAACCAATGCATTTTTGGGAGAATCTTCCCTTTTCCTTAAATATTACCACATTTTAAGGGAAAGTCAATCAAATTCTTTATTCTTCCGCTCTCGCTAAAAAGAATCCAAGATTCACTCTGACTTCCCTCCGGGCAATATCTTCATTTGAATAACAGCAGGTATCAAAACCGATCAATTCAAATCCCTGATGAAGATAAAAACCGATCGCAGTTGTGTTGCACGACTGCGTTTCCAAAATGACTGCACGGCGTTTCTGCCTTACAGCGACTTCTTTCGCTTTATCCATCAATCTTTTCCCGACACCCTTTCTGCGAAGTTCCTCGGATACCCAGAGTTCCGTCACCGCAAGTCGATTCGACCATTCTTCCGGGCACACTTCAATACAAGCCAGCATCTCTCCGCTCTCACTTACGACGCCGTATGCCTCCGCATTTTCCCAGTGCTCCTGATATAGTGAATCCGGAAAATCATATTCTTCCGGTTTATGAACGATCTCCGATTCAGCCGGTTTCCTAATCATAGAAATCCGGCAGCCACTATTATCAAATGGATCAATTTTAAAATCATAATAACTGTCGCTTCGGATTATCATTGGTATTATCGTGCCTTTCCACTTGTCTTTTGAAAGGGCAATGATTTCATATTTGTCCATGTAAACTCTCCTCCTGTAATTTATATGTGTCATTCCTATGCAATGAAACTGTTCGTAATATTTTTAGGAAATTCCAACTTTTTTATTTCTACAAACTGAAATTTGTTAGTGCGATTGAATATCCATTTAATACTCAATCCCTCTTCTTCTTTACACAAATAATGACCGCCATAACAAT
>DJNB01000186.1:8770-22649 GCA_002435545.1 Lachnoclostridium sp. UBA6475 | reverse complement strand
AGGTAAAGGACACAGGAATAGGAATCCCGCAAAAGAGCCTGGATCGTGTATTTGAACGGTTTTACCGCGTGGACAAGAGCCGGTCGAAGCAGACGGGAGGCACCGGACTGGGACTTGCGATCGTGAAACACATCGTGGCTAACCACAATGCAAAGATTGATATTTCCAGTGATTTGGGAAAAGGCACCACAATTACCGTGTTATTTCCAAAAAATACTTTACAAGAATAGAATTTCATATTATAATTTTTATTAGTGTCATTTTATCAATAAGATGGCACTATTGTTTTATGATGCCGATGGCATTCGTACATATAGAATTAAAAAGAAAGTGAGAACTAACCATGAGTGAGCTAACAGAATTTCGCTGGCATGGAAGAGGCGGACAGGGTGCAAAGACCGCAGCTCTTCTACTTGCTGATGTTGCGTTTAAGACAGGAAAACATGTACAGGGATTTCCGGAATATGGTCCGGAGCGAATGGGTGCGCCAATCACGGCATATGACCGCATTAGTGATACCGAGATACGTGTTCATTCCAACATTTATGATCCGGATTATGTTGTCGTAGTGGATGAAACACTGCTTCATGCTGTGCATGTGACAGAAGGATTGAAAGAGGATGGCGCTATTTTAGTAAATACAGCAAAGACAAGCGATGAGATCCGTCCACTGCTTGGTGGATACAAGGGACGTGTTTATACGATCGATGCCAGAGAGGTATGTATGAAAACACTCGGAAAATATTTTCCGAATACCCCGATGTTAGCTGCGATTGTTAAGATATCCAAGATTATGGAAGAAGAGAACTTTATCAAAGAGATGGAAGCTTCTCTGAGTCATAAATTTGCGAAAAAACCGGAAGTGCTCGAAGGAAATATGCAGGCGCTTCGTCTGGCAATGCAGGAGGTACGTGGAGATGAGTAATATAATACATGCAAAAGAAATACATGAAGGTGCTGCGTGGCAGGATCTTACCCCGGGACTTCAGATTTATGAATCTGCAACATCCAAGGATTTTGAAACCGGGGAATGGAGAGTCAATACGCCGGTATTTGATGCGGTAAAATGCAAACAGTGCCTGTTGTGCGTGCCATACTGCCCGGATAGTGCCATTCCGGTTTCCGGTGGAGAACGCGGCGAATTTGATCTGAAACACTGCAAGGGATGTGCAATCTGCGTAAAAGCATGCCCGTTTGACGCAATTACGATGAAGGAGGGCAAATAAGATGGGTAAGAGTATTTTAGAGCGTATGTCCGGTAATGAAGCCGTAGCACATGCGATTAAACAGGTAGAGCCGGATGTCATGCCGGCATTCCCGATCACTCCTTCAACGGAACTTCCACAGTTTGTATCCAACTTTATCGCCAATGGCGAGATTGATACCGAATTTATTCCGGTAGAAAGTGAACACAGTTCTATGAGTGCCGCAATCGGTGCTTCGGCAGCAGGAGCGCGTGCCCTGACGGCAACCTCTTCCTGTGGACTGGCTCTGATGTGGGAAGTGCTTTACGTGGCGGCTTCCAATCGTCTGCCGCTTTGTATGGCAGTAGTCAACCGTGCGTTGTCCGGCCCACTGAATATCAACAGTGAGCATTCCGACAGTATGGGAGCAAGAGATTCCGGATGGATTCAGATCTATGCGGAAAATAATCAGGAAGCCTATGATAACTTTATTCAGGCATACCGAATCTCGGAGCATAAAGATGTGATGCTGCCGATCATGATCTGCCAGGATGGATTTATCACAAGCCATGCGGTAGAAAATATTACTTTGATGGAAACCGAAGACGTAAAGAAATTTGTAGGGACATATGAACCGGAACATTTCCTTTTGAATCCGGAAGAGCCGATGGCAGTCGGTCCATACGCAGTTTCCAATTATTGTATGGAAGCGAAACGTGCACAGGCACAGGCAATGATGAATGCCAAACAGGTGATCTTAGACGTGGCAGATGAATTCCGTGAACTGACCGGCCGTGGATTTGGCTTGTTTGAAGAATATCGTTTGGACGATGCGGAATATGCGATCGTAGCGATCGGATCCGCCTGTGGTACGATCAAAGATGCGGTAGACAAGATGCGCGGTGAGGGCAAAAAAGTCGGCTTATTGAAAGTCCGTGTATTCCGACCATTCCCGGGGAAAGAGATGGCAGAAGCACTGAAAGGCTGCAAAGCAGTAGGAATCTTTGACCGCTGTGAGAGTTACAGCGCCAATGGAGGCCCTCTGGGAGCCGAGCTTATGGCGGCAATGTACCGCAATAAAAACCAGGCAGAGACGGTAAATTACATCTACGGATTGTCCGGCCGTGATCTTACGGTAGAACAGGTAGAGGAAACATTTGGCGAACTGATGCAGACAGCAGAAGAAGGAACGGCAGGAAATACATATCGTTATATCGGACTTCGCGACAAGATGGAGGATTAAACAGATGGAAGCAAAATTTGATTTTAAAGAAATACAGGAAAGAGAAGAACGTCTGGCACCGGGACATCGTATGTGTGCCGGATGTGGCGGAACCATTGCCGTAAGAAACGTCTTAAAAGCCCTTCATCCGGGAGATAAAGCCGTGATCGGTAATGCGACAGGATGTCTGGAAGTGTCCACTTTCATGTATCCTTACACTGCGTATGAAGACAGTTACATTCATAATGCCTTCGAAAATGCGGGCGCGACACTGAGCGGAGTCGAGACGGCATACCGCTTTATGAAGAAAAAAGGAAAATTAAAAGAAGATTATAAATTCATCACCTTTGGTGGAGACGGTGGAACGTATGACATCGGATTCCAGTCTCTCTCCGGGGCGATGGAGCGAGGCCATGACATGGTCTATGTCTGCTATGATAACGGTGCTTACATGAATACGGGAATCCAGCGTTCTTCGGCAACCCCGATGTATGCCGATACGACGACGACACCGGCTGGAAAAGTTTCCCAGGGAAAACCGCAGACGAGAAAAGACCTTGCAGCGATCCTGGCAGCACACAATATCCCATATGTTGGACAGACGACATTTATCGGTAATATGAAAGACCTGTATACGAAGTCCGAGCGTGCGATTTATACGGAGGGAGCCGCATTTTTGAATGTAATGGCACCTTGCCCGCGTGGATGGCGTTACGATGCACCGGATATCATTGATGTTTGTAAATCCGCTGTAGAAACGTGCTACTGGCCGCTTTTTGAAGTCATCGACGGAAAATGGATCCTCAACTATGAGCCAAAGAAAAAACTTCCGATTGAAGATTTCTTAAAACGCCAGGGAAGATTTAAGCATTTGTTTAAACCGGGCAACGAAGAGCTGATCGCAGCATTTCAGGCAGAGGTTGACCGCCGCTGGGAGGAACTTCTGGAACGCTGTCACGCATAGATTGGAAGAAATTGGAAAAAATGGAGATGAGAAAATGACAGAAGCAGAAAAAGGAGCAAAAGAGGTACAGGATATCTTTCTGGAAAATGCTGCAATGTTTCAAAAAGTATGTGACCGCATACAATTTGAAGGATTGTCCCGCAGCGAATTTGCAATGCTTCATATGATTCATTGCAAAAAGGATGAGATGGGAAAACTGTCTTTGAGTGAACTGGCATCTTTTTTGGAAGTATCATCACCGGCTGTTTCAAGAATGATAAAGACACTGGAAGATAAAAAATATATTGTCAAATGTCCGGGCGAAAAGGACCGGAGGATTTCGTATGTTTCGCTCTCTCCGGAGGGAGAAACATTGTATGAGTCGTGTGCGGAACATATGCGTAACATCGGAGAACGCACGATGGAAGCGATGGGACGTGAGGACATGATTCAGATGCTTGGATTATTGCAGCGCTTTTTTGAGACATTTGAAAAGGAATTGGACAAGGACACAAAGTGAATACAGGAAAAGAAAATCAATCATTAAAATAAAAAAACAAGGAATCCGGTTTGCTCCCGGATTCCTCGTTTTTTTATGGTAAAATACTATTTTAAATTTAATTCACCACAGGGAATGTACTCCATGTAATTAAACGATGCGAATGTATCACTGTCGCTGCCGTTTGCCGTCGCATACACACCCATTGTATTTCCTACAAAACCGCCGGCGATATCTGTACAGAGAATGTGAGCAGATAAACCGGAAGCAATTTCCACAAAGGATGATTCTTCAGGTGTAGAATAAACAAAGCGGAGATCCTGTTGGTCTGCTTCGAGGCGGAGGATCAGATCCGGATACTGCGCATCCAGCACTTTTTCACATACAACCGTCGATTCGCCTTTTTCCACTTTGACGATCTGAAGGGTGGAAGCGGTTCCGTTTGTGCCGGCAAGGAACTGGTATTGATAATCGGTGTTCTGGAAGAGAGCAATTCCCGCCTGTTCGTTTTCTTTTCCTTCCAAATGAAGTGCTGTTTCAAAAGCAAATGAACTGTCTTTCTGACGGATACATACGTAACTTGGACGTCCGTCAGACGAGAGAAGATCTTTTCCGCAGCGGAGAGACAGAACACCGTTTTGTGAGAAATCATAGTTTTCTTCGATTGGATTTCTCAGATACATAAAGTGTTTTGGCAGTCCGTTTTGTGCAATATGATCAAAATCTTCGCGGCAGGCTTCTTTTTTCGCAAAGAATGTCGGAAGATCCGGTGCTTTTACATGGTCTTCAATGATGCCTTTGCCCGGATTGATGATCGGCCATCCATTTTCCCAAGTCATTGGAGTGAGGAACGTTTCACGGCCAAGATTACGGTAATAACCATCTCCGTAAGGGCGGGAAGCGAGAAGAACCATCCACCATTCTCCGTTTTGGGTCTCTACGATATCCGGATGTCCCACATTGACGATCGGATAATTCCCTCCGAGATGACGGTGTGTCATGATCGGATTGTAGGGACAGCCTTCAAAAGGTTCAGACAGGCTTTTGCTTCGCGCAATCGAGATGGCGTGGTGATGACCGGTTCCGGCCTCGGAGATCATCAGATAATAATAACCATCCTTCTTATATATATGCGGACCTTCCGGCCATTCTACATGACGGAGTGCTCCGTGCCATGCCGGATAACTTTCGCCGGTTAATTTCATTGTGCTCAGATCAAGTTCCTGGATATAGATTTCATTATCGCCGAAATACCGGGAACCCTCGCGGCGGGGCTGCGTACCACAGTAGTAGCATTTGCCGTCATCATCAAAAAATAAAGAAGGGTCAATGCCGGATGAACCAAGCGGATAGGGATCCGACCAGGGACCGGCAGGATCTTTGGCGGTAACGATAAAGTTTCCTAATTCATTGCTTACATGTGTCGTGATCATGTAGAAGGTACCATTATGGTAGCGGAGTGTCGGAGCAAAGATACCTTCACTGACACCGGATTTACCAAGAGGCAGCTGGCTTTCGCGGTCCAAAATGTTGCCAATCTGTTCCCAATGGATCAGATCCTTGCTGTGAAAGATTGGAACACCCGGAAAATAGGCAAATGTGGATGTCACCAAATAGTAGTCATCCTCAACCCGGCAAATCGATGGATCCGGATAGAATCCGGGAAGGATCGGGTTTGGATATGTAACATTTTTGTTCATAATTTGTCTCCTTATATTGTTAGAATTGTAGTAAAAACCTACAAAAATATTTTAATATAGGATAGAAATAAAGTAAATAGAAAACATAAAATTATCAAATTCTGTTCAAAATTTAGTAAAAATTCATAAAAAAAATGTTCAAAACTATAGACATGTCACAAAAATGATGATATACTTAAATACAAACTGTATGCAAAATATACAAAGAATTCCAAAATGCGTTTCGCGGCCGCAGTTTTTTTTGTGCAATAAGCTGATATTTCACGTATTATGCCTGTACAAATCATTGCGAAATGCAGAAAAAAGAGAAAGGGCGAAAGGAGATTGCAACAGCCATGTCAAAGTTGATGAAGAAAAAAGGCTTGGTTAAGTTTCTGGTCGTAGTATTAGTATTGGCAGCAATAGTAGTATTTTTCAAGATCAAAGGAACTTCGACAAGCGACAACTCCGACAAGTATAAGGACGTGGATCTGACCGCAACCAATGACTCGTATGGTCGTGAAGATACATATGCAAAATATGTAACACAGCATGAAGATACGAGACCGGAGGGCGAGGGAAATACCTATGAGCTGGATGTGTTGAAACCTACAGACAGCCAGGGAACTTCCGTTCGTACAGATGTGGGTCCTTCCAACGACAAATCAACGGCATTGCAGATTCCGGAAAAGGGTTATGCAGAATTTAAAGTAAATGTAAAGACCGCCGGATACTACAATTTGCTAGCTGATTATTATCCTACGACAGATGAGGATGACCGAGGAATTGACATCGAAACTGAACTTCAGATTAACGGTGCCGTTCCATTTAGTGGAGCAGATGCGATTGCATTCGGACGTGTCTACACAGATGCGGGTGATGTAACGCAGGATAACCAGGGAAATGAAATCCGTGCCAAACAGGTACAGGATGAAAACCGTGGTTGGATTTCCACTTATTTTGAAGATTCTACCGGTTATGAGATGGAGCCGCTTCGTTTCTATCTGAATGCCGGCGAGAACACAATCCGATTGACGGGTGTCAATGAAAAATTTGTAATCCGTAAATTGGCAGTGCAAAACAAGGAGACAACTCCTACATATGAAGAGTATAGCAAAAAGAACGCGAATGCGACGAACAACACGGAGCAGGGATACGTTCAAAAGATTCAGGGTGAAAAGGCAGTACGCCGTTCTTCTCCTTCCCTCTATGCTACATATGACAGAACTTCAAGTGACACCGAGTACGAGGACAAAGACGGTAAGACCGAGCAGGGTATTACCAATCGTCAGGTTCTTGATATGACCGGTGGTACGCAGTGGAAAGTTCCAAACGATTGGATCGAATGGGATATGGAAGTTCCTGAAGAAGGTGACTATGTTATCGGAATCAAGGGACGCCAGGGATACACCCGTGGATATATCGCAAACCGTTCTTTGTACATTGATGGAGAAGTTCCATTTGAAGAAGTAAAAGAAATCCAGTTTACCTACAGCAATGTATGGCAGATGGTCTGCTTACAGGATGCCGATGGAAATGCTTACAAATTCCATTTGACAAAAGGAAAACATACCATTCGCCTGAAAAATACATTGGGTGATCTTGGTGAATACCTGTCAGAGTTATCGAACAGTGTATTTAATATGAACCAGATGTATCGTCAGATTCTTGTATTAACAGGTACAGAGCCGGATGAATATCGTGATTATCAGATTGAAAAAGTATATCCGGAAGTTATTGAGGCTATGGATTTTGAATCCAAGCGTCTGTACAAACTGGTAGATGAAGTCGTTGCATACACCGGTGAGAAAGGTGGAGAGATTTCTGTAGCACAGACTCTTGCCGCTCAGATGGAGAAGTTTGTAAAACGTCCGGATAAAATTCCGGGAACTCTTTCAAACTTCAAAGAAAATATCAGTTCCCTCGGAACTTCGATTAACAACCTGAGTGCAGCAGCGATGGATATTGATTACATCGTACTTGCAGATGCAAAAGAAAATATTCCGGAAGTAAACGAAACTCGTTTTGATAAAATGGCACATGAGTGTAAATTGTTTATCAACTCCTTCCGCAGTGATTCTTCTGCTCTTGGTAATGTATACGATTCCGATGATCCGGACGTATTGGATGTGTGGATCACAGCCGGACGTGACCAGAGTACTATCTTGAAAAACATGGTAGACCAGATGTTCACACCGGAGACCGGAATTAAAGTGAATGTCAAACTGATCGATGCAGCAGCATCCGCGAATACAGCGACATCCGCAAACGGTGCCGTAAATGCGATGCTTCCGGCCGTTATCTCCGGATTCGGACCTGACGTTGCGCTTTGTATCTCACAGTCAGAACCTGTCAACTATGCACTTCGTAGTGCGGTTGTTGATCTGTCACAGTTTGGCAGCGAAGTGGATGATGTTCTTTCCGAATATTATCCAAGTTCCTATGAGTCTTACAAATTTAACGGCGGTCTTTACGGATTGCCTGAGACACAGAACTACAATGTATTGTTCTATCGTACAGATGTTATGGAAGAACTTGGAATTGATGCTGAAAAGGATGTAAATACATGGGATGATGTGCTGAAGACACTTCCGGTTTTGCAGAAGAACAGTATGTCCTTTGCCATTCCTTCGGTAGAACGTAAAATTAATAATACGTCAAACCCTGACCTTGCAAACTATTACGCACAGTTGTATCAGCGTGGTGGTACTTTGTACGATGCTGACGCAATGGAGACAACGATTGCAACACAGGTAGGTATTGAAGCATTTGAATTCTATACCAAACTCTTTACCAATTATAAATTGGATAAACAGTATGACTTTAATAACCGTTTCCGTAGTGGTGAGATGCCAATCGGATGTGCGGATTATAGCAGCTTTAATACGTTGGCAGTATTTGCACCTGAGATTAAAGGTCTTTGGAACTTTGGTCTGATCCCGGGTATACAGAAGGAAGATGGAAGCATTGACCGTTCTGTTCAGTCATGGGGTACTGCATCTATGATGCTTCGTGGTGCAGAAGAACGTGGCAAGAAAGAAATTGCTTGGCAGTTCCTTAAATGGTGGGCAAGTTCTGAAGTACAGAGCAATTACGCAAGCGAACTGGAAGCTGTTATGGGTGCTGCTGCTCGTTATGCTACAGCAAACCGTAACACATTTGAGACGCTTTCCTGGAGCAGCGATGAGTCTGCCGCTCTGAAAGAACAGTGGAAATATGCGTTTGGACTTCCGGAAGTTGCCGGTGGATATTATACATCAAGACATATCACCAATGCGATTCGTAAGGTTATGAATGAAAATGAAGACCCAAGAGAGACACTTCTTGATTATGTCATTAAGATTAACGACGAGCTTACGAATAAACGTGAAGAATTTGGTCTGCCAACAAAAGACACTAAGAAATAATCGAGAGAGGAGAGTATAGAATGAAGTTTCTTGGAAAGTATATGCAAGTTAAGAAACGGAATATCGGGATTGCCTGGAAAAAGGCAAAGATGTCAAAAACCTGTTATCTGTTTTTATTGCCATATTTTATTCTGTTTACAGTGTTCTATGTGTTGCCTGTATGTATGTCTGTATTTTATAGTTTTACATACTACAACGTATTGGAACCAGCGAAATTTATCGGCGTTGAAAACTATATCGATCTGCTCCTCAATGACGATGTGTTCCTGATTGCAGTTAAGAATACATTCTTGTTGGCAGCGATCACCGGTCCGCTCGGATATATCATGGCATTCTTGTTTGCCTGGTTTATCAACGAGCTGCCTCGTTTCGTTCGTGCATTTGCCGTTATGGTATTCTATGCACCAACCATTTCCGGTCAGGCATATCTGATCTGGTCTATCCTTTTCAGTGGAGATGCTTACGGATATGTAAACGGATTTTTATTGAAATTTGGTATTATCAATGAGCCAATCCTATGGCTGACGGATACCAAGTACATGATGAATGTAATTATTATTGTAGTACTTTGGATGAGTCTTGGTACCGGATTCCTTTCCTTTGTAGCCGGTCTGCAGGGTATTGATGCTTCACAGTTTGAGGCAGGATATGTGGACGGTGTCAGAAACCGCTGGCAGGAATTGTGGTACATTACCCTTCCTAATATGAAACCAATGCTTTTGTTCGGTGCCGTTATGGCAATCACACAGTCATTTGGTGTGGCTGACGTTACGATGGCACTTTGTGGATACCCAAGTACCGATTATGCGGCGCGAACCGTCGTAACTCACCTGGTCGATTATGGTACCACGCGATTTGAGATGGGTTACGCATCTGCGATAGCAACGGTATTGTTCGTAGTTATGATTTTGTGTAACAAGGCGATTCAAGCCTTGCTTAGCAAAGTTGGAACTTGATAGGAGGTATAACAACGATGAAATTAATCAAACTCAAAAGGAGAAAACCAAATCGATCCGTTGGTGGAGATATCGGAATCTACATAATGTTGATTCTGTTTGGTATATTCTTTGTTATGCCCCTTGTGTATACCATTTGTAGTGCGTTTAAACCACTGGATGAGATTTACCTTTATCCACCAAGTTTCTTTGTAAAGAACCCGACATTTAATAACTTCCAGGATATGCTGGTTGTTATGTCAAGTTCCTATGTACCATTTACAAGATACATTTTCAATACTGTATTTACTACATTAGTAGGTACGGTAGGACATTTGATCTTTGGATCTATGGCAGCATATGTGTTGGCAAAATATGATTTTCCGGGAAGCAAAGGATTCTTCAATCTTTGTGTAACCGCGATCATGTTCAACGCTTACGTTCTTCAGATCCCAACCTATTTGATCATGTCAAAACTTGGATGGGTAGATACTTATGCCGCACTGATCGTACCTGCTTTTGCACTTCCTATGGGATTGTTCCTGATGAAACAGTTTATGGAGCAGATTCCGGATGCGCTGATCGAAGCAGCAAAGATCGATGGTGCGAAGGAAGGAAGGATTTTCCTTCAGATCGTTATGCCAAACGTAAAACCGGCTTGGCTGACAGTTACGATCTTCTCAGTACAGAACCTTTGGAATATGAAAGGTCAGATTTACATCTACTCTGAGGAGTTCAAAATGCTTCCATATGCATTGCAGCAGATCATGTCTGCCGGAGTTGCCCGTGCAGGTGTAGGTTCCGCAGCAACGATGGTAGTTATGATGGTTCCGATCATTATATTTGTAGCCGCACAGAGTAACATTTTGGAAACAATGGCTAGTTCAGGTATTAAAGACTGATAAAGGAGGATAAAAATGAAAGTATGTAAGAAATTAACATCTATGTTTGCTCTTGTACTGATCTTGTCTCTCCTTATCGGTGTGACAGGAGCAAGTGCTGCGACAAGTTCGGATGGAAATCATTATACATATATTTATGACTGCTGGGGTTATGACCGTGAGTCACCGGATGCGTATTCTGTAACACGTACCATTACCGGTTCGGATTATGAGTGCGGTAACTTCAAAGAGCCTCAGGGAATGTATGTAAATGGTACGAACCTTTACGTAGCAGATACAGGAAACAACCGTATCGTAAAAATGTCCTATGTGAATGACACCATTACTCAGACAGGAATGGTAACGGAATTTAACAATGGAGATAAGAAAGATACTTTGAGTGGACCACAGGATGTCTTCGTAAGTGATGAAGGAGATATGTATATTGCCGATACCGGAAATAAACGTATCGTTCATCTGGACAAAGATAATAATGTCGTTAAGATCATTACAAAGCCGGATGATGAAACTTTCGATCAGACAACGGACTTCCTTCCACAGAAGCTGGTTGTAGATAGTTCAAAACGTATCTTTACACAGGTACAGAACGTAAACAAAGGATTTATGGAATTTGCCAATGACGGATCTTTTACCGGATACGTCGGAGCAAGTAAAGTAACGTATAATATTCTTCAGTATTTATGGAAAATGGTAGCCAGTAAAGAGCAGAGAAGCCAGATGGAACTTTTCGTTCCAACAGAGTACAGTAACCTCTGCCTTGACTCCGAGGGATTTATCTATGCTACGATCGGTAAGACCGGTGAAGATGTAACTCCTCAGAATTCACAGCCAATCCGTAAACTGAATGCAAAAGGAACCGATATTTTGGTTCGTAACGGATATGAAGAGCCATATGGAGATCTTCGCTGGACAGAGTCCGGAGAGATGAAAGGTGCTTCCAAATTTGTAGATATCGCCTGCCTTGACAACGATGTTTATTATGCACTGGATAATACCAGAGGCCGTGTCTTCGCATATGACTTCCAGGGTAACATGCTTTATGCATTTGGTGGTCATGGATACAAAGCAGGATACTTTATCAATCCAATGGCAATTGAGGATCTGGGTGATACACTGCTTGTTATGGACTCTACACTGGGAACGATTACTCAGTTCACTTTGACAGAATATGGTAAATATATCAATCAGGGATTGAGTGAGTACAAACGTGGCGATTATGATGCTTCTGCTGCTACATGGCAGAAAGTATTGAAACTGAATGGTAACTACGATCAGGCGTATATCGGTATTGGTCGTTCTCTCCTCCGCCAGGAAAGTTATCAGGAAGCCATGGATTATTTTGAATTGAAACTGGATGCAACAAACTATTCGAAAGCATACAAATTGTATCGTAAACAATGGTTTGAAGACAACATTAAGGTTATTCTGATCGTACTTGTAGTATTGATCGTTGTCTGCTTCGGTGTTGGCTTTGTGAAGAAGGCTAGAAAGGAGGTAGAGAAAGGATGAGTATAAAACAACGTGTTTTCAATAAAGAAAGCTGGAGTGCTTATCTTGCATCACTTCGTTATGCAATGCACTGTTGTCTTCGTCCTTTTGACGGCTTTTGGGATTTGACTCATGAAAAGAGAGGATCTGTAGGCGCTGCGAATACGATTGTAATCCTGGTACTGCTTACAAATCTTTTAAAACTTGGTTTTACCAGTTTTATTTTCCAACCAGTCAACTGGAATGAAGTAAACCTTCTTTTAGAGATTATGACATTTTTGCTTCCATTTGTAGTTTATTGTGTAGCAAACTGGTGTCTGACAACTTTGTTTGAAGGAAAAGGTACATTGAAAGATATTTATATGGGTACAGCGTATGCGATGACACCATATGTATTGATTCAGCTGCCTTTGATCTTATTAAGTAACGTAGTAACAGAAGAAGAGGGTGCATTTTATACCTATTTTGGATACTTCTCCATGGTATGGTGTGGACTCCTGATCATGGCATCTGTCATGATGATCCACGATTTCCTTTTAGGAAAAGCATTTGCGTCACTCGTTTTCACAGGAGTCGGTATGTTGGTTATCGTATTCCTGCTGGTTCTCTTCTTTAGTTTGATAAGTGATGGTTTCTCATATTTCTATTCGATTTATAAAGAAATCATTTACAGATTCTATTAATTTGGAAGGAGGGCAATGTTAAGAATGAAAAAGAAATTTGGTTTGCTTTTAGTTGCTGCGCTGGCTTCCTTCGCATTAGTAGGATGTGGTAATTCATCTTCGGGTTATAAGGAATTAACCGCTTATACCAATGAAGACAGTCAGGAAGTTACCATTAGCAATAGTTCTTTGGAACTTACGGTAAATAAAGACGATACAACATTTACGTTGAAGGATAAGAAAAACGGAAAAGAATATCGTTCCAATCCTTCGACGGAAGATATCGAAAGTTACGCAAATGCCAAAGGACAGTTAAAAGATATGTTGAATGCAACCCTTCTTGTAAAGTATTCCAACAAAACGGATACTCAGAAGGATATCAACAACTACAATCAGTCTGTTGCAGATGGCAACTATAAGATTGAAAAAGTAAGTGATGACACAGTAGCAGTTCATTATACCATTGGTGATATCGAGAAACTGTATGCATGTCCATTGGTTATCAAAGAATCAGCAATGAAAAAACTTTTGGATCAGATGCCAAAATCCGATCAGAGCCGTGCAACTCGTAACTATGTTCATTATGACTATGACGAGCTGAAAGAAGCCGGTGACGATACAGAGCTTCAGCAGGCATTGGAAAAATTCCCTGATCTGAAAGATGAACCGGTTTACTACTTGTCAGAGAAGATTACAGATTCCAAGGCAAAACAGCTGGAAGAAATGTTTACAAAAGTTGGTTATACAGAAGAGCAGCGTAACAAAGACAGTGAGGGATATAATGTTTCCCGTAATGCCGGAAAGCCTATCTTCGATATTACCATTGAGTATACATTGGATGATGACCAGCTCGTTGTAAAAGTGCCAATGGAAAAGATCGAATATAACAGCGATTATCCGATCGTTGAACTTTCTGTTCTTCCTTATATGGGAGCAGCAAATAAAGATGAATCCGGAA
>DJNB01000186.1:0-8750 GCA_002435545.1 Lachnoclostridium sp. UBA6475 | reverse complement strand
AGGATATGTTCTTGTACCGGATGGAAGTGGTGGAATCATCAACTTCAATAATGGTAAGACAACACAGCAGACATACCTTGCGGATATGTATGGCTGGGATTATGGTACAAGCAGAGACATGGTTGTCGATGAGACAAGAGCAACCTATCCTGCCTTTGTGGTATCCAATACGACAAAGACCAGCTCTTTCATCTGCGTATCGGAAGAGGGAAGTTCCTACTCCAGTGTAAAAGCAGATGTGGCAGGAAAAGATAACGGTTACAACTATGGACGTTTTGTATACAAGATGATTCATGGTGAAAACATGGATATTTCCTCAAAATCCGATACAACCGTGCGCTCTTATGAAGCAAGTCTTCCAAAAGAGACACTGACACAGCGTTACATCTTCTCCGATAAGACAGATTATGTAAGTGCTGCATCGACGTATCGTGATTATCTGACCAAACGGTATCCGGAATTGGTTAAGAAAGAGGATACCACAGTGCCGATGGCAGTAGAAATCCTTGGTGCAGTAGATAACATAGAACATATTCTTGGTTATCCGGTTACCCGTTCTCTTGCGTTGACAACGTATTCACAGGCACAGGAAATGTTGAAACAATTGAAAGGTGCCGGTGTGGAAAATATCAAAGCCAAATATACCGGCTGGTTTAATACCGGAGTGAAGCAGAAAACGGCTGCAAAGGTAAAACTGGTTGGACGTTTGGGAAGCAAGAGTGACCTGTCAAGTCTTGCTGCTTATGCAAACAGCACACAAGGTCTTGATCTGTTCATGAATGCAAAATTCACTTATGTCATGAAAGACAAATTAGGAGATGGATTTGGTGTAAACCGCGATGCCGCAAAATTTGTAAGCCGCGAGATTGCAAAACTGTACACATTGGATCCAATCATTTATCAGACAAATGAAGATTACGAAAACTGTGATCCGTATTATCTGGTAAAACCATCCTATACGATTGCGAACATTGACAAATTTGTAAATACAATTTCATCCTCTTATGGACTAAAGAATGTCGGATTTGAAGATATTGGTAATACACTTGCCGGAGATTACAATCCAAAAGCTCGTGTATCCCGTGAAGCTTCTATGAACATGCAGGTAGATAAGATGAAGGCATTGAAGGAATCCGGAAGTCTCGTTATGACGACAACCGGTAACCAGTATGCGGTTCCTTATTCAGATTATGTAACAGATATGGATATCGACACCAAAGCGGTTAATATCATTGATGAATCGGTTCCATTTTACCAGATTGCACTTCATGGTCTTGTAAATTATTCCGGAAGCGCTATCAACCTTTCGGAAGATGAGACAGACATGATTTTGAAATCCGCTGAAACCGGTGCAGGCTTGTATTTCACATTTATGAATCAGCCTTCCAGTGTATTACAGGATACGGACTATACACAGTATTATGCTTGTAACTTCACAGATTGGAAAGATACAACCCTTGAATTGTATAAGAAATTTAATACAAATCTTGGTGATACTTACAATCAGTTCATTACCGGACATGAGAAACTTGCAAATGGTGTTTATAAGACAACTTATGAAAACGGTAAGTCTGTCATCGTAAACTATAATTATGCAGATTATGATTACAATGGAACAAAAGTTCCACAGAGAGACTTTATTACAACAACAGGAGGTGGAAAATAAATGAAACGTCAGAAGAAGAAAAAGACGCTTGCATTTAAAAATGCAGTAGCGGGATACTTGTTTATTTTACCATTTATCCTTGGTTTTATTCTGTTCATGGTTGTTCCATTGATTAGTTCTTTGCGAATGACATTTAACGAGGTAACTCCTGTTGCTGGTGAAGGTGTAAAGATGTCCTGGGTTGGTATCAAGAATTACAAAGATGCCTTTACTGTAGATCCGGACTTTGTACCTTACTTATTAAGTGAGTTGCTGCGAATGGTAGTAAATACACCGGCAACATTGATCTTCAGTTTCTTTATTGCATTGCTGTTGAATCAGAACTTCAAAGGAAGAGGATTTGTCCGTGCGATATTCTTCCTTCCGGTTATTCTTTCATCCGGTGTCATTGTAGGTATTGAGTACAACAATGAACTGTTGAACGATATGAAAGATATGATATCTGAGACATCCAATGATGCCAGCGTTACCGGGGTGCTTGAGAGTATACTGGTAACGTCGGACAGCAGCCCGATGTCAAGGATGTTCCAATATGTATTTGATATCATTAACAAAGTTTATGATATTGCGATTGCATCTGGTATCCAGATCATCATGTTCCTTTCTGCTTTGCAGACAATCTCCCCAAGTATGTTTGAGGCTGCAAAGATTGAGGGATGTACCGCATGGGAAAGTTTCTGGAAGATTACCTTCCCTATGGTAAGTTCAATGATACTTGTAAACGTAGTTTATACCGTAATCGACTTCTTCTTAAAGACCGACAACCAGGTTATGACGAAGATTTCCGAAGAGGTAGGAAAGTTAAGTTATGGATTTAGTTCGGCGATGGCTTGGATATACTTCCTATGCGTAATTCTTATACTTGGAATTGTTTCGCTGATTATTTCTAAGAGGGTGTACTATTATGAATAAGAAGAAAAAATTAAAGACCTTTATCGAACGAAACAAAAAATCCAATGGCTACTTACTGCGAAAGACATCATTCAACGTTTTTTACAAAATTATCCGTTTTGTATTGTTGTTTGGATTATGTTTCATGATTTTACAGCCATTGTTGAACAAAATTTCCATCAGTTTCATGGAAGAACAGGACTTGTATGATTCAACAATTGTTGCAATCCCAAGACATTTTACTTTGAGCAATTATCAGATTGCTGCTTATTTGATGAAATATTGGCAGGCATTGGCAAACACAGCATTGATTTCGCTTCTTGTCAGTGTATTGCAGATTATTTCCTGTACATTAGTAGGTTATGGATTTGCACGTTACAAATTCCCACTGAAAGGACTTTGGTTCGCGGCGGTAATCCTTGTAATCGTCGTTCCACCTACCACAATTCAGGCTTCCTTGTTCCTGAATTTCCGATTCTTTGATATCTTTGGTATCATTGAATTGATCACCAAACAGCCGGGTATCAACCTGCTGAATTCCCTGACGCCATACGCATTGATGTGTCTTGGCTGTATGGGTCTGAAGAGTGGTTTGTACATCTACATGATTCGTCAGTTCTTCCGTGGTATTCCGAAAGAATTGGAAGAAGCTGCCTATGTGGATGGATGTGGAAAATTGTCAACATTCGTTCGTATCATGTTACCGGATGCAAAACCAATTTTGACATCTTGTTTCCTGTTTTCTTACGTATGGCAGTGGACAGACTCCTTCTATTCAAACCTGTTTTTGAATTCAGAGTTTGTACTGTTGTCCAGTAAGTTAAATGGTATCGCCGGAGCACTTGATAGTTATCTGGATGTCCGCGGTATCGCGAAGAAAGCTACCACAGCTTATTCACAGGGAATGATCGCAACAGGTACATTGATGGTGATTTTACCATTGATCATTATCTACCTGTTTGCCCAGAAAGGTTTCGTAGAAAGTTTGAGCCAGTCTGGTATCAAGATGTAACATTGAGTTCAGGGCGACAGCCCGGAGCGAATGTTTCAAGTTATGTAGTTATCACTGCGTCCCAGCGGGCGCAGTGTAACGATAAAAAATAAGGAGGTAAAAAAATTATGAAAGCAAACATGAAAAAATTGCTTGCAATGGGTCTTTCCGTAGTACTTGCTGTTGGTTGTTTGACCGGTTGTGGAGAAGATAAAACTTCATCCAAAGATGGCAGCACAGCAAAGACGGAAGGCGAAGGCGGATCTTCCAGCAGCAAAAAAACTTTTGATGATTTGGGAGGCATGTCTATCAAAATTGGTGACTGGTATACTTCTGAAGACACAGGAGAAACAGATTATGCCAAAGCTACAGAGAGTTACAGAAAGGAAATCATGGAGAAGTACAACTTCAAGATCAATCGTGAAAGTGCTTACTCCTACACTGACCAGCAGGAGACATACGTAAACGGCGTTATGTCAAACAGTCCTTCCTGTCAGTTGTTCTATCTGTATCAGGAAATGGTTTCTGCACCTTTGATGAAAGGTTTGATGTATGACCTGAAAACACTTCCTGAATTTGATTTCACAGAAGAAAAATGGAATCAGACCGTTGTAGAACTTATGAGCATCGGTAACGGTATCTGGGGTATGAGCCCTGAGAACGAGCCACGTGGTGGTGTATTCTTCAATAAACGTATGTTGAAAGAAGCTGGTATCAGCGAAGACGAGCCATACGATCTTCAGAAAGACGGAAAATGGACATGGTCCAAATTCGAAGAGTACTGTAAGAAACTTACTGTAGATGCAGATGGAGATGGTAAGACAGATCAGTATGCACTTGCTAGTTTCTCTAAATACTATCTTCCTATGTGTGCTGCAAACAACAACGCAACATTCGTTTCCCGTGACAAAGACGGAAACTACCAGAATGCAACAGGAACAAAAGAATTCCTTGAAGCTATGAACTGGGGCATGAGCCTTATGGACAAAGGTTATATCATGCCAAAACCAGACGGAGCTGCATGGGATTGGTATAAAGCTGCATTCCGTGATGGTGAAGTTGCTATGCAGACAGCTGAAGTTTATGAGATCAGTGCATTTGCAAGTATGGAAGATGAATGGGGATTCGTAATGTTCCCATACAACGAAAAGAACAAAGACGCTACAAACAAAACTACTCCAAACGACAACATCGTTGTTATGCCTAGCTGCTTTAGTGCAGAAGAGGCTGAGAAGATCGCATTTGCTTACGATCTTTACACAGAGCCTACACCGGGTTATGACTTGGATGACGCTTGGAAACAGACATACTATGATCAGTTCAAAGATGACCGTGCTGTAGATGAGACTTTGACAATGATGCATGAAGCAGATCATATTCAGACATCTTATCTGCCACTGATCAGCGACCTTGATTATGGTGATTTCTGTTATGCTGTATACGCTGGTGCTACAACTCCTGCGAAGAAGATTGAAGCAATCTCTTCAAAATGGGATAGCAAGATCAGTGATATGAATAAGAAGTATGCAAACTTTGCAGCTTCCCATTCTAAATAATTTGCATAACTTGGCAGATTAAAAATCAAAAGCCTTACAAATCGGGAAATACACGGTTTGTAAGGCTTTTTTTGTAAAAAGGGTATTGATTTACGAGCAAAAAAAAGATAGAATAGAAAGGGAATAAGGAAAACAGATTGGAGAAATACTATGAGTTATACAAAATGCTGGCTGGATCATAAGCCATTAGCAAAGGATAAGATCCGACCATGTTATTTGAATCCGGTATTGCTTGCATCTGGTGAGATCGCACAGACGATCGCTAAAGAATATCAGACGGCGATGGATGCCATGCTTGGCGAAACAGTAGAAATCTCTTATGAGGTACTGGAAGAACCGTCTGTTTTTATGCAGGTACAGAAAGAGTATGAATTCCCGGAAGAAAAGAGAAACGGGCAAAGCAAAGAAGTATTGGATCAGGCGTTTGCTATTTATGAGGAAGAGGAGAGCATTGTTATCACAGGAAGAACCGAGACAGCATTGCTGCAGGGAGTATTTGCTTTCCTGCGCATGGTGACACTTGACAATATTTTCCAAAAAATGCCGTATTATTGTATTCCGTCTATGCCTCTTCGGATGATGAATCATTGGGATGATATGGATGGAAGTATTGAACGCGGATATTCCGGAAGATCCTTTTTTTACGACGATTATAAGATCCTTTATAATGACCGGACAGAGATGTATGCGCGATTGATGGCATCCATTGGGATCAATGCCATCGTGATCAATAATGTAAATGTTCATGAGAAAGAAACCTATCTTATCACAGATGTGTATTTGAAACAGGTAAAACAGTATACGGATCTGTTTGCAAGATACGGCATTCAATTGTTTATGAGTGTCAATTTTGCTGCGCCGATGGAACTTAGCGATATCCCGGTTTCGGATCCGTTAGATCCGCAGGTAATTGCCTGGTGGGAAAAAGCAGTGGCGCATGTTTATGAGGTGATTCCAAATTTTGGAGGTTTTCTCGTAAAAGCAGATTCCGAAGGGCGGCCGGGGCCATTTACCTACGGACGCACCCATGCAGACGGAGCGAATATGCTTGCCAAAGTTCTGAAACCATATGGAGGAACGGTGGTTTGGAGATGCTTTGTTTACAACTGCGGACAGGACTGGCGCGATAAAAAGACCGACCGTGCAAGAGCAGCCTACGATCATTTTATGGAGCTGGATGGAACATTCGATGACAATGTCATTTTGCAGATTAAAAACGGGCCGATGGACTTTCAGGTTCGCGAGCCGGTTTCGCCATTGTTTGGCGGGCTGAAAAAGACCAATATGATGTTGGAAGTGCAGATTGCACAGGAATATACCGGCCAGCAGATCGACCTCTGTTATCTGATCCCGATGTGGAAGGAAATTCTTTCCTTTGACACGTATGGCGACGGAGAGGGGACAACCTTAGAGAAAGTTGTTTCCGGACATGCTTACGACCAGGTTCATTGTGGTATGGCAGGCGTTATCAATACGGGAGACGATGAGAACTGGACGGGAAATGACCTGGCGGCAGCAAACCTGTATGGATTTGGACGGCTGGCGATGGATACCACGCTGACAGCAGAAGAGATTGCCGAAGAATGGAGCAGGCTTTCCCTTGCAGATGACAAAGAGGTGACAGACGTTGTCGTACCGATGCTCTGTGGTTCCTGGGCAACTTACGAAAAATACAATGCACCGCTTGGCATCGGCTGGATGGTAACACCACATTATCATTACGGACCGGATGTCGATGGCTACGAATACGACCGCTGGGGAACGTATCACCATGCAGATCTTCATGGAATCGGAGTAGACCGTACGATGGAAGGAACCGGTTATGTGTCCCAGTACAACGAACCGTGGCGGAGCATTTATGAAGATACGGAAAAATGTCCGGAGGAGTTATTGCTTTTCTTCCATCATATTCCGTACACATATATGTTAAAAACCGGAAAAACTTTGATCCAGCATATCTACGATACTCATTTTGAAGGAGTGGAAGAGGTAGAGGCGATGCAGAAGGCATGGCAGGGATTAAAAGGAAAAGTAGAGGACAGAGCGTTTGACTGTGTGGCTGAGCGCTTTGAGAGACAGCTTGTCAATGCAAAAGAGTGGCGCGACCGTGTAAATACGTATTTTTACAGAAAATGCGGCATCGGCGATGAAAAAAATAGAAAAATTTATGATTAATTAATGAAAGGAAGAATAGAACTATGGAAATGACATTGAGATGGTATGGCGAGGGAAATGACAGTGTAACTCTGGAGCAGATTCGCCAGATCCCAGGAGTAGCAGGAGTTATCACAGCGCTTCATGACATCCCGGCAGGAGAGGCCTGGACGTATGAAGACGTAATGAAGAGAAAACAGGAAGTAGAGGCAAAAGGCCTTAAACTGTGCGGTGTAGAAAGTATCAACGTACACGAAGATATCAAGATCGGACTTCCTACGAGAGATAAATTGATCGAAGATTACTGTAAATCTTTGGAAGCTGTCGGCAAAGCAGGAATTCACCTTGTATGCTACAACTTCATGCCGGTTTTCGACTGGACAAGAACCGATCTTGCGATGCCTTTGGAGGACGGTTCTACGGCACTTGCTTACGATTCTTCGATTATCGACGGTATCGATGCCAGTGAAATGTTTGACCGCATCGAAAAAGCCAGCGGTGGTTTTGTCATGCCAGGCTGGGAGCCAAACCGTAGAGACGAGATCATGGATCTGTTTGACAAATACAAAGATGTAACGGCAGATAAACTGCGTGAAAACTTCAAATATTTCCTCGATGGAATCATGCCAACCTGTGAAAAATATGAGATCAAGATGGCAGTTCACCCGGATGATCCGGCTTGGGATGTATTTGGTCTTCCACGTATCGTAACCTGTGAAGACGACCTTCTCAAGATCGCTTCCTTAAACAGCAGCATTTACAATGGATTTACATTCTGTACCGGTTCTTTGGGAAGTAATCTCAACAACGACCTTCCGAAGATTATCCGCAATCCGAAAATTGCAGAGAGAATCCATTTTGCACACATCCGTAATATTAAATACGAAAACAAAGACTTGTTCCACGAAGTATCCCACCTTTCTTCCGATGGAAACTTTGACATGTATGAGATCGTCAAAGCGTTGATCGACATGGGATTTGACGGTGTGATCCGCCCAGACCACGGACGTATGATCTGGGGTGAGCAGGCAAGACCGGGATACGGACTTTATGACCGCGCCCTCGGTGTCGCTTATCTGAATGGTCTTTGGGAAGCAATTAAGAAAAATAACAAGTAAGACAGGAAAGGAATCGAAATCATGAAACTGACAGATTTACAAAAAGAAGTTTCTCCTGTATGGGAAGAAAAAGGATACGAAGTACTTAAGTATGACCGCGAGGCCGTAAAGCAGAAAACCAAAGAGGCACCTGCCTGGGTTCATTTTGGAGCGGGAAACATTTTCCGTGCGTTCCCGGCTGAAATTCTTCAGCGTGTATTGAATCAGGGCGAGTATGACCGCGGAATCGTCGTGGCAGAGAGTTTTGACCATGAGATCATCAGCAAAGCTTACAAACCATACGACTGTCTGAGCCTTTCCGTTGTTTTGAAAGCCAATGGAACGATCGAAAAGAAAATTGTAGGAAGTGTTGTGGAAGCACTGGTGGCAGACCA
>DJNB01000155.1:8852-11378 GCA_002435545.1 Lachnoclostridium sp. UBA6475 | reverse complement strand
TGTCGGAGCCGGTACAACAACCGGTGGTGCTGCCGTTGGAACCGGTACAACAACCGGTGGTACTGTTGGAGCCGGTGTGTTTACTACAGGTGTAGTCTTCTTAGTCCCCGCCTTTACCGTTACCTTAATTTTCTTTGTAATTGCTTTTCCTTTTTTGTTTTTTGCTGCTGTCTTAACTGTTACAACAGCTTTTCCTGCTTTTTTTCCTGTAATCGTAAGTTTCTTGCCCTTTACTTTTACAGAAGCTACTTTTTTCTTGTCAATCGTAGCTTTTACTTTTGTGCTGGCTTTTTTTACTGCTTTTACATTTGCTGTCACAGTTACGGATTTCCCAGCCTGCACGGTCACACTTTTCTTTACCGAAAGTGACTTAACATACTTTTTTGCAGCCTGTGACTGCGTAGCTGTCATGCCTGAGCCTAATGAGCCAATCATAGCAACTGCAAGAGCACCTGCCAAAAATCGTTTGAGCTTCATCTTGTAATTCCTCCTCACATAATCTTTATGTTAAATTAATACATTTTTAATTATACCGAAAAAACGCTGGGTTTGCAATATAATTTTTGGTGTTCTTTCTATGAAACGATCAATAAATTATCAATTTGCAATCCTTCTGTAAGTTATAAAGCAAAAGAGCCGGATTTCTCCGACTCTTTTAAGTATACATCCGCAAATGTATACCCCAATTAGTATCTATAGTATACAATATCTGTCTCCAAAATGCAAGTTTTATATAAAATTTTTCAGTTGATTCATTCTCGACATTAGATCAGGATGAATCACAATTGCGGAAACATCGGGATTAACACGTTCTCTATAATCCCTCGTTATTTTTTCAAATTTCTCGACAAATTCCATTATCTCCCGTTTTGATACTTCCAACAGTTTCAAATAATAAACCAAGAGAATGATATAATCACCAATTGTCTTAAAATTTACATACGGCAGTCCAATTTCTAATTTTAAACACTGCTTCATTGCATTCGTAGGATCAATATTTCTGAATCTTGTGTCAAAAACTACTGCATTGTGTGCGATTGCATTCCGTAAATCTTTTAATGTATATATGTATTTGTAAATTAACTGTCTATCTGTGTCACACGATACATTTAACGACAACCTCCGTGATATATGATTTCTTACTTCATATGTCAGGCACGACAGCAAATACCCAAAATCCCCCATGGTCATTATCTCAAACAAAGCCCAAATTGGAACATCGGATTTCACAATATTATTGTAAAAATGTGTTATCTGTGGGTTTCCTTTTTTATATGCATATGCAAGATTTGCTTGAATCATTTTTTGCAAATTCAGTTTATTCTGCTGCAATTTTCTTTTTTGTTCCGGTGTCGCCGATTCTGGAGCATTATTATATCCGCACACTACATTGTCATACATATCTTGAATAGATTCTGAATTAGAATTTATTAATATACTTTCCAGTGCAACATTCTTAACGGCTGTCTCCACAAACATCATTTTTTCATACATTAAAGACTTTAATGCAGAATCGTATTGAATTGTAGCATAAATCTCTTTGTAGGAAATAAACGGCAATCTTCTTTGGGCATTTCCAAAAAATCGATATCCTTTATAACCATGAAAATATCCCGTATTTAAAAGCTGTCTTTTCTGTTTACTTCCATTGATTTCAATACCGCTGTCGCACAAATGCCTCATCAAACCCTCTGTAGTTTTATAACTCATAATTATCCCTCTTTATTTAATATTTTGCTTTTTGCCTTTCATGGAAATATGTCAATGACTATTGACTTAAAAATTAATTATAATATTGATCTCCAAAATAGTCAATCGCTTGCGTAATATCTATCTGATTTTCTCTCCTTTACATTCCGCCCCTCACATGCTATAATATCCTTAATAAAAGGGGGTGTCCTTATGGAGATAAGCGATGGAATGGATATCACCGCTTATGCGATGATGAATTCACAGATTCAGATCCAGCAGGGTGTCAACACACAGGTGTTGAAAAAAACGATGGATCTGCAGGAAGCACAGGGCAGCCAGCTCGTGCAGATGATGGAACAGTCGGTAAATCCGGGACTTGGGCAAAATATCGATGTCCGGATATAGACTTTTCCACATAATATAAGGGATGTCGCGTCATGGCGGCATCCCCTTTTCTTATTCTCATTTTTTAAACCAGATGCGGTTCAATCTGTGCCAGAAGTTCGTCTTTTGACATCGCGCCGACCGCTTTCGTCACCACTTCTCCCCCTTTAAAAAGGAAAAATGCCGGAATGCCCGCTACTTTGTACTGCTGGGCAAGTTCCATATTTTCGTCGCAGTTGACTTTGCCGACAATAAGCTTGTCCGCGAGTTCTTCGCCAATCTGCTCAATGACCGGTGACATCATGCTGCATGGTCCACACCATACTGCCCAAAAATCGATCAAAACCGGTTTGTCCGATCGAATTACCTTTTCTTCAAAATTTTCTGCGTTGATTTCTATTGCTGCCATTGTTATTCCCTCCATTCTCCATGAAATACTTCTACTGCCGG
>DJNB01000155.1:0-8754 GCA_002435545.1 Lachnoclostridium sp. UBA6475 | reverse complement strand
TCGCCGCGTGGACAATAGCCATTGAGTACGGCTGCCACGGTGCTGGCACAGGTTCCGGTGCCGCAGGAGATCGTCTCGCCGGCTCCGCGCTCCCACACACGCATTTTCAACGTATGTTCATCGATCACTTCGACAAACTCTGTATTGATGCGGTCAGGGAAAAGGGGATGATGTTCAAATTCAGGCCCCAGTTTTTCCAGATCCAGGGTATCGATTCCCTCCGTAAATACGACGCAATGTGGATTTCCCATAGAGACGCAGGTGACGGTATACGGCTTATCTGCGACCATAATTTCCTGGGAAATAAATGTGTCGCCCTCTGCTTTTACCGGAATCTCTTTTGGTGCAAGGATTGCTTTTCCCATGTTTACTTTCGCATAGGCTGCCTTTCCGTTTTCCACGGTAAGATCTATCGTTTTGATGCCGCTTTTTGTCTCGATCGTCATATGCTCTTTTTTCGCAATATCATGATCGTAGGCATATTTTGCGACACAGCGGATGCCGTTTCCACACATCGCGCCTTCCGTTCCGTCTGCATTGTACATGATCATGCGGCAGTCTGCTACATCCGACGGAGCGATGGCGATCAAGCCGTCCGAACCGATCCCGAAATGACGGTCACTTACACGGATTGCCGCGTCCGAAATATCCGAGATTGTCTCTTCAAACAAATTTACATAGACATAATCATTTCCGGTTCCATGCATTTTTGTAAATTTCATACTCGTCCCTCCAATTCTTCCACTTGAATCCTTACATTGCAGTTTGACATGTGGGCTGCATTTACTTCCAGCGCATATTCGAGTTCCACATGAAATCCGTTGTCAAGTTTCCGGTGTTCCAGCCGGTCGGTATGGATCACAATTTCCAGTTCTCCGAACGGTGTGGAATAATACGTCAGCATGTCTTGATTTTTTACAAATACCATATGCGTCCGCATACCGCCCTCTTTTAGGATTTCAACCTGATCTTCACGAATTTTCAGCTGGCTCTGCACAATTTCACAATCCTGTCCATCTGCATCGTCCATTGCTTCTTCGTATTTTACGATTGTTTCGCCGTCTTCCTCGTACATCTCTCCAAACGAGATCACTTCCAGCGAATCCGTCGAGCCATTTTCATGCAGTCCGGCAATCGATATCTTTACATCTTTCTTCATGACTTTATCTTTCCCTTCGTTTCACCAAATTATTATCGTTCGTAAGCGGTTTCTACAATCCGGTCGATCAGTTCCGTGATGGAAAGTCCCATATCCGCCCACAGCATCGGGTACATGCTAATATTGGTAAATCCTGGAAGCGTGTTGATTTCATTAAACACGACATCATTTGTTTCATTTTCAATAAAAAAGTCTACACGCGACAGGCTGAATCCGCTTACCGCTTTAAATACAGCCACGGCATCTTCGCGTACTTTGTCTTTCGATGCCTGCGGAACGGTATCCGGATCAATGACGGTCTTCGATTCTGAATTATTGTATTTGGCATCGTAATCATAAAATTCTGCCGCTGCAACCACTTCTCCGACTTTCGATGCCTTCGGGTCGCGGCCGCCGAGAACGGCACATTCTACTTCATGTCCGCAGATCATTTCTTCGATCAAGACGCGGGTGTCATGCTTTTTGGCAAGTTCCACTGCTGCCTTTAATTCCTCACGGTTTTCTGCTTTGCTGACACCGCAGGACGAGCCGGCATTCGATGGTTTTACAAAAACCGGATATCCCAGTTTTTCCTCTACCTCTGCGACCGTGTGATCGAGTTCACTCAGATCCGGCGCGATATCGGCGACAAATTTTGCCTGGCGGATTCCCAGTTTCTCCACAAAGATTTTCGTGGAAATTTTATCCATGCTCACCGAAGAAGAAAGCACGCCGCATCCGACATAAGGAATGCCTGACATTTCAAACACGCCCTGAATCGTACCGTCTTCTCCAAATTTTCCATGAAGAACCGGAAAGATCACGTCAATTTTCTGCCGATCATAATGTCCCTCGTCATCGCATAGATAAATCCCGGAATTCACGGCATCCGGCGAAATAACAGCCGTCTTTTTGCCGTCGTACCAGCTGCCATCCTCGATTGCTGCTGTCTCCGGCACATAGATCCAATGTCCCTCTTTCGTTATTCCGATCAGATGTATCTCATATTTTTCAGGCGAAAATCCCTTGATAACATTGAGCACGGAATGACATGACACTTCATGTTCCGAGGATTTTCCACCAAAAATTACTGCAATCTGCTTTTTCATATCTATCCATTCCTTTCGATATTTACCTCAAACTCTCGTTTTTATTGTACTATGAAATGTCCGAAACTACAAGGGGAAAATTTCTCACAAAAAGGAACCCTTTTTCTACTTCTTTCGGAGTATTTTCCGACAGCAAAGCAGTGTATAAACCGACGGCACCAGCAAAAATAAATTGACAAAATCCGTGATCTCCCACACAAATCCGAGTGGCATCACCGCACCGGCAAAGATCATCACGACATAAATGTATTGATATCTGTGGGTCAGCTGTTTTCCTCCCAGAAATTCCGCCGCCACTCTGCCAAAAAGCGACCATCCGATCAGGGTCGCGACAGCAAACGCCACGGTCGCCACACCAATGATCTCCGTGCCGCCTAACGGAAGTTCGGCAAATGCTTCTTTTACCAAAAGCCCGCTGGCTATACCGCTTTTTACAATGGCATGTTTGGCCTGATAGATGACAACGACAACTCCCGTCACCGCACATAACACGACGGTGTCCCAGAAAGTGGCTGTCATTGAAATCAATCCCTGCTCCTCCGGCGAAATCTTTTCTTCTCCGCAGGCTGCCGCAATTCCGGAAGTTCCAAGCCCTGCCTCGTTGGTGAAAAGTCCTCTTGCCACTCCGTAACGCACCGCGGCACCGACGGTATAGCCGAGTCCTCCGGCGGCGGCGCACCGCGGTGAAAAAGCGGACGTTACGATCTGATGGATCGCCGACGGAAAATAGCCGATGTGCAGCACAAGATAGAACAGACATCCTGCCACAAAAAGAAGTGCCATTGCCGGCACGATCATCATACTCGCTTTTTCAATCCATTTTACCCCCTGCAGGATTACCAGTCCCACTGTCAAAGCCACGATAATTCCGACAAGCCATTTTGGCAGTTCCCAGATATCCCGGCATGTCTCTGAAATCGCATTGGACTGTGTCGTACATCCGGCAAAATAGGCAGAAAAGCAGATAAAAAAACTGTAAAAAGCTGCCAATTTTTTCTTTCCCAGCGCATTTTTCAGTACATACATCATTCCGCCGGCCGGTTCGCTGCCCCGTGTCTCCCGATAGGTACAGCACAATACCGTCTCCGCATACGTCGTCGCCATCCCCAGCACGCCGGTGAGCCAGCACCAGAACACCGCTCCCGGACCGCCGAGACTGACTGCGGTCGAAACGCCGATAATATTACCGGTTCCAAGTGTCGCCGCCAACGTCGTCGTAAGCGTTCCAAACGAACTCATTCCCGTCTTTTCTGTCCCAGTTCCGCGGAGTGACAGGCGGATCCCGGTTCCCAGCTTTCGCTGTACAACCCCTGTATAGATTGTAAAATAGACATGAATGCCAAATAAAAGAATTAAGATCGGACCGCTGAACAGCCATCCATTGACCGCCTGAATCACCCGCATCGCCACATACCCACATCGTATCATTTATAAAAAATATGCGCGGCAGAAGAAAAAAAGAACGGCGGAATTCTTGATTTTCTCTGCAAAATTGTGTATACTTCAAATCATAAATTTAGGAAAGGATCTTTTCGATGAAACATTTAAAATATACTTTGACGCTGCTTCTCTGCAGCAGCATACTGGCGCAGACCATTGCCCCACAGGCGCAGGCAATTTCGATATCCGAGGCATTTGCCACAGCTTCTCCTTCTTCGTCTTCTTCGGGTTCCTCGGTGATCAACGAAGCAACCGGAAAAGGAAAGGGCATCTCTTATACGATAGACGGTCAGACTTACCGCTATACCGGGGAAAGCATCAACGTCGTATACGAATCAAAGGCACTGAACCTGACGCAGACACCGGCTGTCACGATCAACGGAACGGTTATGGTTCCTTTGAAGGAAGCCTTTGCCAAACAGGGAATCAAAGCGAGTTATCATTATTATAAGAAAATCAAGAAGATTAAAGTGACAAAAAATAATAAGATCGTTATCATGCACCTTGGCGATACGACGATGACGGTCAACCAGAAAAACAGTACGCTGCCGCAGGCACCGGTTTCCGTTACCTACGGAAAATCCAAAGTGAAGACCATCCTGGTTCCGTTCCGCGAGATCGTTGAAGCGCTGGGGATCAATTATCTGTGGGATAAAGATCTGGGTGTCGCACAGTTATCCAAGCCTGTTTTGAATTTTGTCGGAAAGCACTATTTCACACCGTACAACTGGAGTTTAAATACCTATGCCACGATTCAGAAAAACCGCGTCGGACGTGCCTCGCTTGCCGAATTTAAACGTCTGGTAAATTATAAAAAGGATACGACATATGGATTCCAGTATCTGCGCCTCGACCAGTACCGCGAAGTGGATGAGAAAAAATTCATCTCGACATTTAACTATTTTATCAAGGATTCCTGCGAAAATAACGGCTATTCCCCGACACGCAGTGTCTTGTACGGAAAAGGCGATGTGATGCTTGCCGCTGCAAAAAAAGAGGGAATTGATCCGATGTATTTTGCCGCGCAGACCTTTATCGAATCCGCTTACGGGCGCAGTTCTCTCGCCCGCGGAAACAGCATTTCGAAAGTGGCACTTCCTTCGTACGCAAGACGCGGAGGCAAATTTATCACAAAGAGCATCAAAAAGAGTGTCAAAGTTTACAACCTTTATGGAATAAAAGCATACGACAGCGACCCTCGTGTGGGTGCGACATCGTATGCCTATTATCAGGGCTGGACTTCCGTAGACAAAGCCATCTACGGAGCCGCCAAATTTATCCGTGAAAACTATTTTGAAGCCACACCAAAGCAGAACACCATCTTTAAGTTCCGCTACAACCCAAGCAATCTGAGCCACCAATACGCAACAGATCCTTGGTACGCAGAAAAAATTGCACAGCGAATCATGCTTTTCAGTAACTGCTATTCAAAAAAGGCTTCGTATACTTATGATTATCCGAAATTCCGTTAGATCAGCGCATCATTTTCCTTCTTTTGCCTGACTGGCAAAGAAGGAGACAATGGCCTCGGCGGAGGCTTCGTTGATCTCCGGCAATTCTTTTAATTCTTCGACCGTCGCCTGGCGGATGGCATCGAGCGATTCATAACGGCGCATCAATGCCTTTCTTCTGGTCGGGCCGACCGTCGGAATATCATCTAGGATGGAATGCACCTGCGTTTTTCCACGGATCTGCCGATGGTATTCGATGGCAAAACGGTGCGTCTCATCCTGTATTCTTGTAATCAAGCGAAATCCCTGTCCATGTGTGTCAATAGGAATTTCCACATTTTGGAAATAAAGTCCTCTTGTCCGGTGGTGGTCATCTTTTACCATGCCGCACACCGGGATCGATATATTTAATTGCGCCAAAACTTTTTCGCAAATATTTACCTGCCCTCTTCCACCATCCATAAAGATGACATCCGGAAACAGGCGGAACGCGTCCATCTCATCGAGATCTTCCCGCTGTCCATGCGTAAAACGCCTCGTCAGAAGTTCTTCCATTGAAGCATAATCATCCGGCCCGGTCACGCTGCGGATGCGGAATTTTCGATAGTCATTTTTCTTGGCGCGCCCATCTTCAAATACGACCATGGAACCAACGGTCTCGAATCCATTGATATTGGAAATATCGTAAGATTCGACGCGGTGAAGTCCATTCATACCAAGCAGTTCTTGAATCTCTTCCATCGCACCGAGCGTCCTCGCACGCTCCCTCTTTAACTTTTCCGCATCCTGCAAAAGAACCATTTTCGCATTCCGTTTGGCAAGATCCAAAAGCCGTTCTTTCGAGCCGCGTTTCGGATGACGGAAAAAGACTTTGTGTCCACGCTTTTTCGACAGCCATTCCAGGATCGCCTCACTGTCTTCCGGCGGTTCTTCCGTCCACAGTTCCCGCGGTATGTACGGCGTTCCGGCATACATCTGTTTGATAAAGGCACCTAACACATGACTGTCCTCTTCTTCCTGCACTCCCGTGAGATAATAATGTTCCCGGCCGATCAATTTGCCGCCGCGAATGAAGAACACCTGCACAACCGCTTCGTCCTGAAGCCGTGACATCGCAATGATATCGCGGTCCTCGGCATCTTCGCTCGTAATCTTCTGCCGCTCGGTCACCTGTTTCACACTGTGGATCAGATCCCGGTAAGCCGCCGCCTCTTCAAAATTCATCTCTGCGGATGCCGCTATCATTTTTTCTTCCAAATTTTGTAAAATTTCTTTTGTCTGTCCATTTAAAAATGCCAATGCTCTTTCAAAATTTCTGCGGTATTCTTCTTTATCGACATTTCCCTGGCACGGTGCCGGGCACTGTCCCATCTGATGATACAGGCAGGGTCTCTCTTTTCCGATATCCCGTGGAAAACGTTTCTGGCAGTTTCGCAGATGAAACAATTTATTGAGCAGTTCGATCGTATCGCGGATCGCCGCTCCGCTCGTAAATGGGCCGAAATATTTGGCGCCGTCGCGTTTCATCTGTCTCGCAAACACAAACCGCGGATAATCATCCTGAATCAGCGCTTTCAAAAAAGGATAGCTTTTGCCATCCTTTAACATCGTATTGTATTTGGGATTGTACTCTTTGATCAAATTGCACTCCAGCACCAGAGCTTCGAGTTCGCTGTCCGTCACAATATACTCAAACCACGCGATCTGCTCGATCATCCGCTCGATCTTCGGCGACACATGGCGGCTCTTTTGAAAATACTGCCGGACACGGTTTTTCAGCACAACGGCTTTTCCCACATAGATAATGTGGTCATTCCGGTCGTGCATCAGATATACACCGGGTTTTTCCGGAAGTTTTTTTAATTCTTCCGCCAGATCAAAATCTGCACGTTCCATCCTCTCACTCCTTTGTCAGTCCTTTGTCAGTCATTTATAAATCGATGGATCACATCAACCAATCCATCTTCATCACAGTGGGGCGCCACATAATTGGCACTGGCTCTTACTTCTTCCGCGGCATTTGCCATCGCCACGCCAAGTCCGGCATATTCAATCATCGAGATATCATTAAAGCCGTCTCCACAGCAGATCATCTGATTTCTCGAATAGCCAAGTTTTTTCAATAATTTTGACAAACCATATGCCTTGTCAATGCCGAGCGGCATCATTTCCACATAAAAATCTTCCGAACGATATACACTCAGCCGGCCTTCAAACGCCTTCGCCGCCTTCGGTTCTACGTCTTTCATCCAGTCCGGATCTCCGGTCAGAAGACATTTATTCACCGGGTATGTCACTTCTTTTCCAAAATCTTCCACTACGTGGATGTCAATGTCACACCCTTTGGCATCAATCTGAATATACTGGTCGGCATCATTTTCCGCGATAATATCGTTATCGTGGTAGGTCATAATACCTGTCTTTTCCCTCTTGGAAAATTCATAGATCTCCGGCACAATGCCCTCCGGCAGATTGATGTTGTAGATCACTTCGCCGGTCTTTGCATTGCTGATGCAGGCACCGTTGTAAGATACGATATATCCGCCAAATTCGTCAAGGCGGATCTTGCGCGCCGTCGGCATGATCCCTGCCGTACAGCGCCCGGACGCAATCGCCACACAGATGCCCTTTTCCTGAATCTTTACTATCTCATCAATGGTCTTCCGGGATATCGTCTTGTCCGTCCGCATCAGCGTCCCGTCCACATCCAGCACCAACACTTCGTATGCCATCGTCTTCTCCACTTTCTTGGTTCTCTTTATTTCCAGTTTCTTCCAATTCTTCTTAATTTTCGTCTTCTTTTAATTTGGATCCTGTCGCTTCTTCGTAAATGCGGACAAACTCTTTTCCGGTAATTGTCTCGCGCTCTACCAGATAAGCGGCCAGTTCATGAAGAACGTCTTTATTTTCTTCGATCAAATGATAAGCTTTTTCATAACATTGTTTCAAAAGCGCCATCACTTCTTCGTCCACTTCGCTCTCGGTCTTTTCTCCGCAATTCATCACGGTACGGCCGTCAAGATAACGGTTCTGGACGGATTCCAATCCGATCAGACCAAATTTTTCACTCATTCCATACTGGGTTACCATCGCCCTGGCAATATTGGTCGCCTGTTCGATATCGTTCGAAGCTCCCGTCGTCACATCACCAAAGATGATTTCCTCTGCCGCACGGCCTCCGTATAATGTTACGATCTTCGAGATCAATTCTTCTTTCGTACGCAGATATTTTTCTTCTTCCGGCACCTGCATAACATAACCAAGTGCTCCCATCGTACGAGGCACGATCGTAATTTTCTGCACCGGTTCCGCTTTTTTCAAAAGTGTCGTCACAAGTGCGTGGCCGACTTCATGATAAGCAACGATCTTTTTCTCTTCTTTTCCAAGGATACGGTCCTTTTTCTCTTTGCCGGCAAATACCACTTCGACCGCTTCAAAGAGATCTTTCTGGCTCACCACATTTCTTCCGTCTTTGACTGCCATAATGGCCGCCTCATTTACCATATTGGCAAGATCGGCTCCTACCGCACCGGACGTCGCTAAGGCAATTTCTTCCAGATTTACCGTATCGTCCATCAGCACATCGTGTGAATGTACTTTCAGGACATCAATTCTT
>DJNB01000082.1:5875-6737 GCA_002435545.1 Lachnoclostridium sp. UBA6475 | reverse complement strand
AATCTGACGACGGTAAAGAAAGCCATGACAAAAGAAAGACTGATAAACAGTGGCTTTTATGATTTAGCCACAGCCTATCAGTCAGTGCACGTCAACTATTGAAACCGCCGTGTACCGAACGGTACGCACGGTGGTGTGAGAGGACGGCGGTTAATCACCGCCTCCTACTCGATTATACAGAATACAAAAAAGAAGTGAGTTATTTTTATTAGGAGGCAGAAATGAGTAAAATATATGGTTATGCGCGGGTAAGTACGCGTGAACAAAACGAACAGAGGCAGTTGGTTGCACTTAAAAAGGCAGGAGTAAAGACGCAAAATATATATGTTGATAAGATGTCCGGAAAAAATTTTCAGCGTACGGAGTATTTGAAACTTGTAGACATATTGTGTGAAGGTGACTTGTTGTACATATTGAGTATTGACCGGCTTGGGAGAAATTATGAAGAAATACAAAATCAGTGGAGAGGGTTGACAAAAGATATAAAAGTGGATATTTGTGTGCTGGATATGCCATTGTTGGACACTAGAAAAGATAAGGATTTAATGGGAACTTTTATAGCAGATATTGTGTTGCAGATCCTTTCATTTATTGCGGAGAACGAGAGAAAAAATATACGAATGCGGCAAAAACAAGGGATAGCTGCAGCAAAGGAACGTGGTGTAAAATTTGGAAGACCGAACGTTAGTTTGCCGGAAGATTTTTATGAAATTATTGAGCAGTGTGAAAAGGGAGAAATAAACAAAAAAGAAGGAATTGAGAAAAGTGGAGTAAGTTCGTCAACCTTTTATCGTAGATTGAGGGAATATCGAAAAATAGAAAAGGATGAATTGTCAAAAGGTGTACTTTTTGACAATTCATC
>DJNB01000082.1:0-5752 GCA_002435545.1 Lachnoclostridium sp. UBA6475 | reverse complement strand
TGTCAAAAAGTACACTTTTTGATAGAAATGATTGAAAAGAGGAGCAGTAAAATGAAAAAATGGATTTGCAGAGTAAGTATCGTAATAGGAGTTTGTCTTGGTTTTTTGATAATGCCAAAGTCAGATGCAGGTGCTCAGACAATCAAGCAGACAGTAGAGGCATCGGATGGCGGAAAATGTACAATTTGGGATATTCAGGATGCGTTGGATGAAGCGCAGAAAAATTCGGAGGATAAGTATGAAATTCGTGTTCCGCGTGGGGTATACCGGTTGGCGGGATCAGAGCGGCTGCATCTGTCGAGCAATACAACGTTGATTTTGACGGGGGTAACCTTTAAGCGCACGAAAACAAGTGGCGCAGGAGCTATGATTATCGTTGGATATCCGAGAGGCGAAGCGGGAAAATCGACAAGTCCGGGTGGCGGTTATACAAAGGGCGGCTATACGAGAGGACATGATATTAAGATTATTGGAGGAACATTTGATGCAGGGGCGGAGGTGAGAGATGTAACGACTTTGTGTACATTTTCCCATGTAAAAAATATCACTTTTGACGGCACAACCTTTTGTTATCGCCCAAAATCTGTAAATATTACACATATGATGGAATTTGGTGCAAGTAAAAATGTAACAATAAAGAACTGCCGTTTTTTGGGAAATCAGAAAATGGGGGAAGCGGTTCAGATTGAGTCGGCACTAAAAAATGTGGCATCTTCAGACCTTATGGGAAAAGAAGATGGAACCAAAACTTCGAATGTCCGCATTCAAAATTGTATCTTTTCAAATTTTGAATATGCGTTTGGGACAAACCATGGTTGTTCCAGAGACAAATATACGCATTTTTATATCTGTGGAAATACCTTTGAAAAAATAACAAAATATGCAATTTGTTGTTACAATTATTCCGGTGCGGTGGTAAAAAGAAATGTCATCAAAAAAAGCGGGAAGAAATCGTTTGATTCTTTTATATTAAAGCTGGGGCAAAAGAATACACTGGTGCAGTCAGGAAATAAAGTAAAGTAAAAGGAAGGTCATAAAGTGGAAAGAAGAGAAGAGATGAGAAAACCATATCGTTTTTTTTTAGTATTAGTTAGTTTGCTGCTTTTGGCTATTTTTGCAGAGTCATGCATTTATATTACCGGACAGAACCAGGTCTTGCCAAAAAATAGGAGTGCCTTTGTTATTCTGGTGCCTGCTATAATGATTTGTTTGTTTTTTCTATACAAAATATCAAAATATATTATGTATAAGATGTCCCCAAAAGCACTTCACATATTAAAATATGCAATCCTTGCGCTGATCGTCCTTATCCAGTGTCTGGCAATTATCGCAGCGATCAGGGGTGGATTTAAAGGACAGACGGATTCCATTAAATGTATCAATGAGGCGATTGGAATGCTGAGTGATCAAGGTGGAAAAATCGATAATTCGTATGGGTATTTTGCAAGATATTCGAATAATAATTTTTTTACGATATTGTTGTTTTATCTTTTCAAATTTCTAAATGGAATAGGGATAAAATGTTACACCGAAGTGCTTTTCGTTATCAACACCGTAATGATTGATTTGGCGGGGGTATTTACGATTAAGCTGGTAAAAAATGAAAGAGCAAAAGTAATTCTGCTGCTTTTGTGTGCCTTGTGTCCAACTACATATGTGTGGATTCTGTATATCTATACAAATACCTTTAGCATGCCGTTTATTATGGGGCTGCTGTATTTTGGAGTGAAAGGTTTGAGAGAAGAGAAGCAAAGTATTTTCAATATAACTCTTGGCGCTTTGTTCGGAACGATTGGATTTCTTATTCGACCAACTACGATAATTCCTATGATTGCACTTGTTATCAGTATTACCATGTTTGTAAAAAAATGGAAAATACGCATTCTTTCTATTGGAGTGCTGGCTGCTGTGTTTTGTGTTTTGACAGTTACGGCGTCTTTTGGTATGAAGGGAAATTTAGTGGAACCGGATAATAGCAGGGCGTTTCCTTTTACTCACTGGGTTATGATGGGAGTCAATGAAAAACAAAATGGATTTGTGAATTTACCGGATATAAAATACAGTAATTCGTTTTCAACCAAAACAGAAAAAATGACAGGTGAGTGGAGCAAGATCCAAAAAAGGGTGAAGAAGATGGGTGTGGGTGGTTACGCAAAACTTCTCATGAAGAAAACGGCGATTGTCTGGGGAATTGGTACGGATGATTTTCAAATGTATAATGTTTGTGGCGAAGATGTACCGGATTTTTATCAATACATATGTGGAGATAAAAAATCAATTCTTATGATCTGGTGTCAGGTGATTCGTGGTGTCACTATATTGATGGCATTTATCGAATGTATTTTTTTACTTCTTAGAAGGCGGAAAAAAGAACGCTTCGTGTACGCACTTACAATCTTGGGGGCAATATTATTTTTAATGCTCTGGGAAACGAATAAAAAATATAGTATTTGTTTCATGCCGTTATTATTGCTGCTGGATTGCTATGGATTAATGAGTACAGTCCAATATGGCAGAATTGTAAAGAAAAAAATGAGTGAAAAAGTTGCTAAAAATGCTCAAATAGCAATGGGTACAATAGTGATTGCTCTATCGGCATTATTAATTGTGCTTGGCGTGGTGGATTGTTATCAGCTTAAAAACGAAAAAAAGGCAAACAGAAGAACGAATATTCGAATTGAAGCCCATTCCATGGATTATGAAAAACTGGCAGCGAAAGGAGAAACGATTATACAAAGTTTTGTGACAGACCGGGATTTCAATGAAATTCAAGTTACTATAAAGAAAAGTAATTTGGTTGAAAAAGGAAGTTATGAGTTTGAACTTACAGATGAAAAAGGGCAGGTGATTTGCAGGCAGAGTTTTCCGACAAAGCAAAAAATTGTGGATCGCAGAATGATTTTTCAAATTCCGACTGTTCGGGTAGATGGGGCGAACCAAACATATTGGATTCGTCTTATATGCAAAAAAAATCAAAAACAAGGCATAGCCATCGGGCATAATCCGCTTACTTATTATGATGTCTATTCGAAGGGAGAGATGAGGAAGAATGATACGATAAAATTGACAGATATGCGTTTTATGGTGTCACTGACAGAGTAATTTGTATTGAATAAAAAACAAAAAAACAGGGCGCAGACATTAACAATTTTCATTTGCTAATGCCTGCGCCCTATTAAAAACTCAATGTATTACCCGATCACCCTTCTTGCACAATACGGGGTACGATAACCAATGTTACTTGTCGTGATACCGACGCTAGGGTTACTTGCGTGAACGACACGACCACCGCCGATGCAGAGGGCTACGTGATTTACATGACCATTTCTTGCGTAGAAGATCAAGTCACCGGCTCTTGCTTCGGATACACTGATCTTTCTTCCGACACCCGACTGGGAACCGGATGTACGAGGAAGACTGATACCAAATTTGCGGAATACCGACATCGTAAATCCGGAACAGTCCGTACCGTTTGTCAGGCTGGTTCCTCCATACACATATGGATTGCCGACAAACTGCAATGCGTAGGAAGCAATTGCAGAACCATCTCCGCTTCCGATGACATCTCCGCTGCCATTGGAACTGTTTCCTCCGCTGGAAGAACTGGAACTGCTTGATTTTCCGGAACTTCCACTACTGCTCTTATGCGAACTTGAAGAACTTCCACTGCTGCTCTTGTGCGAAGAACCGGAACCGCTTGATTTTCCGGAACTTCCCGAAGAACTGGAACTGCTGGAAGAACCGGAATTACTGGAAGCCTGCTGCTGTTGACGCTGCTGCGCTTCCTGCTCCGCGCGTGCGGCGGCAGCTTCGGCGGCTGCTTTTTTGCGGGCAGCCTCACGTTCCTCTTCAATGGAAACCGCTTTTTTGAATTTTACGGTAATATCAACATATTCTTTGGAGACAAATCCTTTGGTGTCACCATCGACCATAATCTTAACCCATTCTTTGTCTTCGCGGATGACTTCAAAACTCTCTTCGCCGGAGACAAGGGTAAGTACGGCACAGTCCGTGTTTTTGGCTTCGCGGACTTTCAAGGTCTCGGTGTTAACGGTTGCGATCTTTGTTCCGAATTTGTCTACCATTTTTTCGGCGCTGTATCCGATAGCAAGGTAGTCAGCCATAATATAGCCCTCTACCTGACCGGATTTGATCTTAACCCAGTCGCCGACTCTTTTAACAATTCTTGCAGCACTGCCACGGTAAAGTTTTCCGACGACTTTGCTGTCTGTATTTGGTTTTTTTCGAACATTTACATAATCTGCTGCGACGGAAATACCGATATTTTCATATTCGGATTTCGGCTTTGGTGTCGCGGTTGGCTCAGCTGCCGGTTCCGGTGTTGGTGCAGCCGGATCGATCGCGGCGCCGGAAGCGGCATTCGGATCGGTTTCAGGGGCAGCAGCGTCTGTGGCTGCCGGCTCATCGGCAAAGGCAACAATTGCCTCCGGATTGGAAGCAGCGCCTGCGGACTGGCTGTCCACATATTGCTCTAAAGTGTAAGACATGCCGGCAAGTTCCGTCTCACTGCACATAGTAGTGGACAGGGCGGGAAGATAATTTCCGCCGATGCCTGCAGTGATCAAAGCACCGGTACATAAGAATACAGTCCATATTCTTTTGTTATGCATGCGAATCCTCCATTCTCGTTTTTCTAAATTTAACGTAAAGGTAAAAAATTACAAATCTTTAAGAAAATATTACAAAAATATTACGTACATACACAGTATACCAAGATTCCCCTTTCTTGTCAAGCAATAGCCAAAGAGAAATCCTGCCAATTTGGTTATAAATATTTGATTATAGTGGAGATAAACAAATATCTATTAGGCAATTAGAAAAAGATATGTTATACTTATATGTAGTTAATTCCGTTTAAAACGAATTCAGCGCATGGAGTGTGGTATAAAGTGGTTTATTTTTCAACGATGGCTTCAATTTCAATAAGCACATCTTTTGGAAGACGAGCTACTTCTACACAGGAACGTGCAGGAAAATCCGTCGTAAAATATTTGGCATAAATTTCGTTTACTTTAGCGAAATCGTCCATATTTTTAATGAAAACGGTTGTTTTAATTGTATTTTCAATCTTTGCTCCGGCAGCTTCGATCAAAGCGGCAAGATTTCCAATTGCCTGATCTGCCTGTGCTTCGATCCCTCCCTCTGCCAATTCACCGGTGGATGGAACAATCGGGATCACACCGGAAGTAAATAACAGACCATTTACTTCAATGGCCTGTGAATAAGGGCCGATAGCCGCTGGTGCTTTAGGGGTTGAAATGATTTTTTTCATAAGGGTTCACCTTTATCCTTTCTTATTATTATACGTATATTATAATACCGTTTGTCAACCGCGTTGTCAATACGGCCGGAGTGTCTTTTTTCACAAAAGAACTGGAAATTTTGCAAAAAATTTTGTATAATATAGATAAGAAAACGCGATATGCGATGATAAGAAAGGCAGGTTGAGTATTATGAAAACGATTATTACAATAAACAGACAATACGGAAGCGGCGGACGTGAGATCGGAAGAAAGCTGGCAGAACAGTTAGGAGTTCCGTTTTACGACAATGAAATCATTTCCCGTGCGGCCAAAGAGACCGGATTTTCGGAGGCAGCATTTGAGACGGTAGAAGATAAGGCGACAAACAGTCTGCTCTACTCAATCGCGATGGGAATGAATGTCTTTACGAATCAAGATGCAGGATTTGCAGGATTATCTCTGGATGACCGCATTTTCCTGGCACAGTC
>DJNB01000231.1 GCA_002435545.1 Lachnoclostridium sp. UBA6475 | reverse complement strand
CTTCACCGGTTTACCCTGAATCGTAAACGCAATCAGGTCATTGTCAATTTCTGCCAATGACACCGGCGACTTTTCTTTGGACAATGCCAGAATATAATTAACATTCTGCTCGGTAATCGTATTGCCGCGTTTTGCCAGTTCCAAAAGTTCCGAAAAAACTCTTTTGGCCTCCGCGACATTTCCGCTCTCTCCCTCGACTTTTACGGAGCCATCCCGGACGATCACCTCGACACCAAGATTTCTCTCGATCTTTTTCAAATGTACATCCAAGCCGCCAAATATATTATTTTCATATTCTGCCGGAATGTCCAGCAGGATCTGTTCACGTGCCATCTATCTCTTCCTTTCCGGGCGCCACTGCCAGCTCCTCCGGCAGCATTTCTTTTTTATTCATCGTTTGAATACAGGTCTTGATCACACCTGTCATAGTATACTCATTGGATCCCTGATCCATTTTTTCTGTATGCTGTAAAACCTCATAGCCTTCTTTTTCTAAAAGTTCTATCCTTCCTGCCAGTCTCTTTTGCATATACTCTACTGCCTGTTCTTTGGTATACTGCTTTTTTACCTTTTGATAATCCAGAAACTGTCTCCGCATTATCTTAACCTGAATCTGCAGTGGGATAAAACGCTCTTCAAAACATACATAACTTATTATATCATAGTTACCTGAATTATTAAACCATTTTAATGGATTTTTTAATGAAATTCGTGAATCGTTATATTGAATCGTATATATATTTCGTTTTTTTCCTGTCATCTGCTTTTCTATGTATTCTTTTTGCAGCGTTTCCTCCCATTTGACGTTATGCAGCAGCCGGATCTCTCCATCCGCAGCAACCCCCTGTCTTCGGATAACCTGCTCGTCATCCCCCACAATATCATAACTTCCCTGAATCAGCACCTGCCCTTTTTTCACGACATCCCCTTTTTTACACACCGGCGTACCGCATCTTGTCACGATGGCATCAATTTTGCCCGAACAGGGCGCTGTCAAACTAAATGCCTCCTTTGTCTCCTTTTCTTCCTTCCGCATCTTTCCTTCTTTCACCTGAATCTGGAGAACACACCCCTTCTCTTCTGCTGACACCCAGCTCAGATCCGGATGCAGAAGCCGCAAATTCTGCTCAATCTTATCGCATTGCAGATGTTTTCTCGTCATTCCCCGGTAAACTCCCATTTCTTCAATCTCAGCTCCCAGCCCTTCTTTGGTATACGTTTGTTGTCCATAAAATTCAATGTTCCATATAAAAAGGGACAGCACATATAGGATTCCGAAAAAAAGTGCCACTCCCCACGTAAACGTCCAGTCCCTTCCGGCTTTCAGGCAGATAAACGGAAATCCGCATTTTCTTCGAATATGCGGTACGGTCTTTGTCTTTCTGGCAAGTGGTTTTAATCTTCGATATTCTGCCGCGTACATATAAAAAACTGCCTGGTTTTCCCTCTCCTTTACCTGCCATAATTCAATCTCATGATGCCGGCACAAATTCATAAACCGTTCCAGATGTCCTCCCGACACCCGGCACTCTATGTATCCCATGATCCACCGCATTCCGTTCCTCCTAACCCGCAAAATATATTTTCTCTATTTTTCCGCAAACGCGGCATTCATCCGGCTGAAATGACGCAATTCCCAATTTTTCTCCCTCGATCACTACCCGCATATGCTTTCCCTGCACTTTCACAAGACATTCCGTATATTCGATCAGCGATTTGTAGTTTTCAATAATGGCATACTCCGTTCCAAACATCTTTACGATGGTCGCTCCCTCCAGAATATCCGGCTGAAGACCCAGTTTTTCTGAAATCGGATTCATGTGACACCCTCTCACAAAAGCCGCTTGGTATATTATATGCCAGATATAGCAAGGTGTGACTTTTCGATGAGACTAAACTTTTTTTATAAATCAGATATTTTTGATAAAAAGAATTTGACTTTCGTGCTTATATTGTATATAATTTAAGCACGAAAGGATAGTGGTGCTATGAAAAATATTTTTGATAAACTTTTATGTTACGATTATCTTACAATGGAAATTGCAAGGGAAAATGGACTTTCAAAATTTGAATTTTACAATTTTCTCCGGCAAAATGAATTTGAACAAATCAATCATGGAATTTATGCCAGAAAAGGCCAGTGGATAGATAAACTCTATATTCTTCACAAAAGATGTCCCAATGCTGTTTTTTCTCATGACGAGGCTTTTTATTATCATGGTTTAACAGATCGAGAACCTTTAAAGCATACGCTGACGACGTATAGTGGCTATAATTCACATAGATTAATCTCTGACGGAGACTGCAAAGTTTATACTGTCAAAAAAGAACTTTTAGAAAAAGGAAAAATCTTTGTAACCGACAATTGTGGAAATCAGATTCCTATGTACGATCTTGAAAGAACTATCTGCGATCTAATGAGAAGCAGAAATCATATTGAAATACAGGAATTTAATTCTGTACTAAAAACATATGTCACCAGACAAGATAAAGATTTAAATCGTCTTATGGAATATGCTGTCCTATTTCGTCTGCAAAATATAATCCGCAGATATATGGAGGTGTTATTATAAATGCAGCTTACCCCGGAACAAGTTAAAGGCAGAATAAAAAATACTGCAAAGGCAAATCGTACCGATGCACGCATATTACTGCGTATATACATGATGGAACGTTTTCTTGAACGTCTCTCTGTTTCTCCTTACAAAGATAATTTTATAATGAAAGGAGGTATGCTGATCACATCAATGGTTGGCGTTTCTTTCCGCTCAACGATGGATATTGATACTACAGTTAAAAATGTGAATCTGTCTGAAAAAGATATATGGAAAATTATAGATGAAATAAGACAAATTGACATTGGTGACGGCATCCATTTTGAGATTAAAAATATCTCCACCATCATGGATAATATGGAATATCCAGGAATCCGCTTTCATATGAATGCAATTATGGAAAAATTAATCACTCCATTGAAAATTGACATTTCCACAGGAGATATAATTACACCTTGTGCAATTGAATACACGTATCCGTTATTACTCGATAAACGCACTATTTGCCTATGGTGCTATAATCTCGAAACAATTCTTGCGGAAAAACTTCAAACCATTCTTTCCCGTGGTATATTAAACACCAGAATGCGAGATTTTTATGATGTCTGGATTCTCCTACATATCTATGAAAATACAATTGATAGAACAGTACTAACAAAAGCATTTGAAGCCACCTGCCAAAAACGCGAAACACAAAATTTAAAAAATAATGGGTTTGCGATTATCAAACGCTTAAACGAGGATACACATTTACAACAACTTTGGAAATCGTATCAAAGAAAATACACATATGCTTGTTCTATTTCATTTGAGAATATTATGGATAGCACCAGACTACTATTAGAAAAAATGCAATAATTTCTCAAACAAAGAACCACGTTGTTTCACGAAAAAGGAGGTGTCCGACTGAATCGAACAACCTCCTTCATATGTGCAATTATTTAAATTTTCTTTTACGAGCAGCTTCAGACTTTTTCTTACGTCTTACGCTTGGTTTCTCATAATGCTCTCTCTTACGAATTTCCTGCTGGATTCCTGCTTTTGCACAGTTTCTCTTGAAACGACGCAATGCGCTATCCAATGATTCGTTTTCTTTAACGATTACATTTGACATAGTATCACACCTAACCTCCCTCCAGTTGTAAGATTGTGCAAAATACAACTGTTTGGGTATTTTTTCGCACTAACACATATTATAACACAAATTTGGAAAACGTCAACTACTTTTGGCGATTTTTTCATCCAATCTGCGAAATAATTACTTCTTTTGCCTTTTGCAATGCATCCGGGATACCTGCCGGGTTCTTTCCGCCTGCCTGTGCCATGTTTGGACGGCCACCACCGCCGCCACCGACAAGTGCTGCCACTTCCTTGATCAGATTACCGGCATGTGCCCCTTTCTTGATCGCACCTTCTGTCGCTGTCGCCATCAGGTTTACTTTGCCGTCATTTTCTGTCGCGTACAGGATCACGGCTTCTCCCAGTTTCTGTTTTGCCTCGTCACCAAGATCACGCATTCCATTCATATCCACACCGGACAATGCTTTGACAAGAACTTTGATGCCATTCACATCTTCTGCTTCGCTTGTTACATCACCCGCAGCAGCTTTCGCGATCTTTGCTTTCAATTTATCATTTTCTTTAGAAAGAGTTTTTACTTCTTCCTGCAAAGCAGCAATTCGTTTTACTACATCTGCCGAACCGGCTTTCAGCAATGCTGCGGCTTCTTTCAACGTCTCTTCTACCTGATTGAAGTGGGCAATAAGTCCTGCGCCCGTAAGTGCCTCAATACGGCGCACTCCGGCAGCCACACCGCTCTCTGACACAATTTTAAAGGCAGAAATATTACTTGTATTCTTGACATGAGTACCACCGCAAAGTTCCGAACTAAAATCGCCCATTTGGACAACGCGGACCGTGTCACCGTATTTTTCTCCGAAAAGAGCCATTGCTCCGGTCTTCTTTGCCTCTTCCAGTGTCATCTCATTGGTTACTACATCCAGGCCGTTTTGGATTTCCTGATTTACAATTTCTTCCACTTTTGCAATTTCTTCCGGTGTCATCGGTGAGAAATGTGTAAAGTCAAAGCGGAGTTTATCCGGATCCACGAGAGACCCTGCCTGCTCTACATGATTTCCAAGCACCATACGAAGGGCTTTCTGCATCAAGTGTGTTGCACTATGGTTGTTGGCAATAAGATTTCTGCGGGCCTCATCTACCTCAAGGGTAACGGTTTCACCTACCTTGATGCTGCCTTTTGTCATCTTACCGACATGACCGATCTTGCTTCCCTGCAGTTTAATCGTATCTTCTACGACAAATTCTGCATTGTCCGTACGAATCACACCGGTATCGGCAACCTGTCCACCCATTGTCGCATAAAATGGGGTTTCTTCCACAAGGATGGTTCCTTCCATGCCCTCTTTTAACTCATCCACCAACGCATCTGCCGTCGTCAAAACGGTTACTTTGGAATCATGCGTAAGGTCATGATATCCGACAAATTTACTCTCAATGGCTGCATCAATAGACTGATAAATCGTAACATCTTTTCCCATATAATTGGTCGTCTCTCTGGCATCACGTGCCGTCTGACGCTGG
>DJNB01000251.1:5530-6540 GCA_002435545.1 Lachnoclostridium sp. UBA6475 | reverse complement strand
CCTGACAGCGTATTGATATTCTGAAGTTCAAAAAAAACACCTACATTCAGTTCTTTCAGCTTTCGTGTAGCTTCCAGAACGATTGAGGTGTTTCTTGCAAAACGTGATACTGATTTTGTTAGTATAAGGTCTATCTTACCTTTTTCCGCATCGGCAAGCATCTTCTGCAGACCGGGTCTCTTTTCTTTAAATCCTGATATTGCAAAGTCACTGTAAACTCCGGCATATTCATAATCTGGATTTGCTTTTATGACCGTCTCATAATGCCTGACCTGATTTTCCAGTGAATTTTCCTGTTCATCCGCATCTGTCGATACACGGCAGTATGCACATACTTTCAATTTTCTTTTCTGTTCCCTGCTGCCTTCCCTGATCTGAATTTCCACAAGCCTTACCTCCTTCCGTTTTGGTAGTCTATATATCACTCTGAAAGCCAATAATAGCAAGTGTTTTCTCGGATACCTTTCACCTTTCTTTCCTTGGCATAAACTGAAAAAAATACGGCTGACAGCCATTACAGACCATCAGCCTTATCCTTATTTCAGGAGTTCATTTACCCTTTTCTGTACTGCGGAATAATCATATCCGGCAGCACTGATCCTGTTCTTACGCTCCGTTCCGTTTCCCCAGTCACCATGAATGACTTCCCTTGCGATCTCATCCACGGATTTCTTGGATGGGGAGAGTTTCTTATTCACGATGCTCTGGATTGCAGAATAATCGTATCCGGCCTGGGAAAGCCGTTTCTGTCTTTCAGTGCCATTGCCCCACTTTCCGGCAATCACCTCGGATGCGATCTCCTCATTGGATTTCTTCGCCGGGGTGGTTGTACTGCTGCCCTTGGCATAACCGTTCAGTCCGGCTGCCTTGATCTTTGCAGGAAAATCCACATAGCAGTAATCCTGATCACAGGACTGCCCGTTGATCTTGTTGCTTCGGATAAGGTTTGTCTCCCCTCCGAACTGCCAGATCTGTGTCTCTGCACCGCTTGCCGGGGCCGGCTTGCTCTT
>DJNB01000251.1:0-5415 GCA_002435545.1 Lachnoclostridium sp. UBA6475 | reverse complement strand
CAGAATGCCTTTACGATCTGTGTCAGTGTGTTCCTGTCATTCTTTGTGATCATGCTGCCTTCCACATCATAAAAGACAGGATACTCATATCGCTTTCCCTTAAGCAGTGAAAGAAAATATTCTGCCTCTTTCTTGGCATCTGCCACACTTCTGGCATTTCCATAGAAATATGCTCCCTTTGGAAGCCCGCATTCTTCACATTTCTTATAGTTTGCTTCAAACTGGCTGTCCTTATAAAGTCCGGCATCAGCACCTCCGGCTTTGATGATTGCGAACTCCACGCCTTCCTTACTCTTAGCCCTTGCAAAGTCAAAACTGCCCTGCCAGTGGCTTACATCGATTCCAAATTTCTGACTCATAATATGATTCTCCAATTCTCTGTAATAAAAGAGGGAAGGTGCTACCCTTCCCCTTTGTCTTTGTTTTCTTCTGACCTGTCATGAAGCTGTTCCAGCACGGCTTTGATTTTTGCCGGAACAGGCAGCCCCAGATGGGATGCATTCTCCAGAAGGGAGATTCCTTCATTTGAGATGTAGAAGAAAATGGCTGCCGTCCTTAAAACACTTCCCGTCTCGATGACATATACATCAAGAATGTTTGCAATGCCGACCATAAGGAAAATCAGCACCTTACGGCAGATTCCCTTAAAACCGACTGCACTGGACAGCTTCTGGTCACTGATCGCACACATGACTCCCGTGATGTAGTCGATGACCACAAATGCGAGCAGTGCAAAAAGCAGACCATCACAACCTCCCAGAAAGTATCCAAGCCATCCTCCGACTGCTGTGAATACAAACTGTACTGCGTTCCAGAATTCCTTCATTGTCTTGTCCTCCTTTGATTTTTTGTATGAAAAAAGCAGCTACCCATTATGGATAACTGCCTGATTCCAAAATTGTTATTCTTTTGTCTCCGTCAATGTATATGTGATCTTCATGGTCTTATCTGCCGTCTTGATCACGGGTGTATCAAGATTATTGATGGTTGCAAGATATGGTGTATACAGATACAGATCTTTATAATTTCTATAGCCATTGTAACTGTAAACCCACTCTTTAATCATATAGGTCTTGTACCTTGTCATCTGGTTAACTCCCCATGCACAGTAACTCTGATAACCTATAGAGCCTATCTTCTGTGCAGGCTTTCCATCCTCAAAGTACCATCCGTTAATGACCATATCATCATCTACCACATACGAGTATTCATTACTGTTGTTATAGGTATAATCTGCGACTCTCTCAAGATTTGCAACATTCGTGGTAACCAGACGATACAGCTTACTGTTATCACTCGATACACACATCAGCCATTTCCCACTCATACCGATACTGTAAAAATCATTCACGCCATTTGGTACGGAAATCTTCTGTGATGTACACTTGCCATTTTCAATCTTATCCATATAGAATTCGTAGCTGACATGGTCAAACTGTTCCGTATCACGATATGTGTACGAATACTTCTGATTAGTCTTTCTTGCGATTCCATACCAACAGCCGTCTGCACCATGAAAAATATGACTCCTTACATTTGTATTATCTTCGTTTGGGCAGTCATATTCTCCCCTTGTCGGAGAACCTGTTCTATGGAGCCAGTACGGATAATGCCCTAAATCGATCTCAGTAATCTCCGAGGCATCAAAAGCCTTCTGCGAGATAAGATTCTCTACAAGTCCGGCATGAAGATATTCCTCCGGCACCTTCTTAAGCAGAGCCGTCTTTGAATTATTTCTTGTGATCATCTCAAGCCTGTATCCGTCTTTGATGTAAGTCCTCTTATTTGGTCTGTAACTTTCATCGCTATATGCATTATTCTGTGATGCATACTGTCCAATACGGACAAGATAATTATTCCCGTTTTCCTGTCCGATTCCGGCTATCCTGTTCGTAAGTGCTATTGCGGATATTGTTCCATTTGCCTGTGAAGTAGCAAAATCCCAGACAAACTTATACCCGCCATCGATTCGCTTGCTTTCTGTCAGATTTCTGCTGCCCCTTCTGACATCCGTTGTATTATTTGCATCACTTGATGCATACCCGATTAAAGGATTAGAAAACGGAGCATACAGATTATCGACCCTTTCTTCCAAAGGTTCCTGATAAAGCAGTATGCCGCCTGTAAGTTTATTCACGATCGGCAGCATCCATTTTTCTCCGCTTTCCCCATCAAAGGATGTGTTGTCATAGAGCATTCCTAAAATATTGGAATTAAGGATGGCATTGATCGCATCCGTGACAAGGTTGGTATCCTCATACACTTCTTTTTTACCTGTATGCACATCCGTAAGTTCAATTACGCTTTTTCCTTTTAACATGACTATTCCTCCGTATTCAAAAAGTCTGTGATCACATTTGTGATAAAACCATCCGCACCGCTTAATACAAATCTGTACTTTATCATTCCCGTTGTTGCTTTTTCTGCCCATGCATCAGAACTGATAGACTCAATCGCTGCCTTGGACATCCCGGATGATTTCTCCGTGAATTTTACCCAGTTATTATTTACATAGCCGAGCCATGTTTCTCCGTTATCGAAAGACACGGCAAACAGGCACTTCTCATCACAGTCGCAGGTAACTTTTTCTATTCCAAGGATGCTCGCATCTGACATATCAACATTCTCGGAATAAATGACCTGTGGCTTCGGTACTCCTTTATAACTGATCTTCATATCCGGGAATCGGTTATAGGAATCATGCCAGTAAAGGATGGTTGGATTTTTTAGGCCCAGAAGTACATTTCCATCCGGCAGGTCTGGTATACCATGCGTTTCAAACAATTCTGCTGTCAGTTCCGTTTCTTCAAGAGGAGCAAGTGCATCATCTGCAATGGTATAAAGCACTCCCTCTCCATCCTTAAACAGATACCTGCGGTTATATGGGTCTAAAAATACAGGCGGCTCATCAGACAATTCATATTCATTTCCAACATCGTCCTGATGAAGGAATGTAACAATTTTTCCCTTTGCAATCGAGAACGATATATTCTTTGATTTTGTGTAAAGAACACATTCTCCAATATTGGATGCAGAGGTCGGAACTTCAATAAAATAAAGGACAATATCCCCAGTATCAAAAAATAACGCATCCCATACAAGTCTGGTCGAAGCATTGTTATTTCCATGAACACTATAGCCCTCCCATCTGATACGGAAGAATTTATAGTTTGAAAGCAGTGTCCCTTCCTCTCTTTTCATCGTATAAAGGTCAGCATCCCTCCGGCTGATCTTAAGCTGTTCGGAGTTCTGTCCTATGCCAATCCATGTATTACCGCTGACATAAAAATTAGCAGCCGTTGTTTCCCGGAACTTAAACCAGTCAACACCTGCTACCGTATCTGTGCCATCATCGTTATAACTGTTATCCCGCAAAACAGTCATATTTTCTGTTGTTTCAAATATATCTTCCAACATAACATAATCAGCCATTATGCACCTCCAATGTCGTTACTTCATCAAATTTATCAAATCCAAGGTCAAAGGATGCCATCGTTCCCTTATCCATTTCTTCCACGACTCCCTCTATCCTTTCTTTGTAATCCTGGATAAGTACCATCTGCCCAGATGAAAGTCTGGTATAATGGTTCGTTTCCAGTTTCCCTGCCTTTGTCTTATGCTTATTCACAAATGGTGCTGTTACAAAAGGCTGTATTTTAATATCCGTAAGTTCCTGGAAAGGCTCGGTATCAATCGTAAGACTGATGGCTCTTCCCCTGTCCATGATGATATAATTACCACCGCTTAGGAAGTAACTCTTTTGGAGCCGGAACTGCTTATCATCCTCCACATAGGCTCTCTGGTACTCCATCTTATCCCTGTCAGCGGTTTCAATCACATCCCTTACAATCGGTACAAAGAAGGAAATATTATCATAAAACTCCGGCACCATAAGTCCCGTCATTCTGATAGAATCAACAGCCTGCGTAATGCCTGTTTTCTTCGGTGCAATAAATGCAGCCACAACCTTGTCATGAAGCGTATTTGTAGGAAGCCCGGAAAGTTCAACCATCTTGATCTCTTCATCAACCGTAATTCTTCCATCCCATCTTTCCTGTGCACCAAGTCCCTGTCCAGATATGGTTGCCATTGCATTCTGTGGTTCAATCGCTGCTGTTCCATTCGTGAGTTCTATCAGCACCTCAAATGTATGAAGTTCATTGGCTTTCATTTCTATGATCGGATAATACAGATTCAGCAGGTGTTTTCCGCTAAACCATGTCTCCGATGGATGAAACTGCTCCACTTCTTTTCCATCCAACACATAATATGCCTTTAGAAGAGTCTTTCCATCATCCGTCCAACTGACAGGGATTGAAATGACTTTGTTTTCTTCTCCAATCTCTATCGTTGTTTCTGCATCGACCTTCCTGCTTACGGCATTGGATTTTACATCCAGTATGACTTCTGCGTGAAATTCTGCATTTGTCTCATCCCCGGATGCAAATTCTATATTGATTATGGACGTTTTCTCAGTGTCAATCCCAATCTTCAGAGCATTCACATAGGTGTATATGCTGAGTTTATTCTCATTCATGGAACTCTCAAGACCTGCAATATTTTTATCATTCTTGCTCTTGGCACTTGCAAGTCTCGGATTCTTTCCAACACACTTTATTGTCTGCTTTCCGTTTATCCTTGTTTCAATGGATGTAATGGCAGACCTTTTTGTTTCATCAGCATGACCACCCGTAAATTTAATGACATCTCCCAGATCAAGAGCCGGGTCACCAATGGTGTCCGAGTCAAACGGCACATAATTTACTACAGTAATTGCAGACAGGATGTTGTTTATAATCCTCTTACGCTTTTCTTCCAAACCAAACTGCAGTAATGGATTTACACCCAGATTCATTGTCAGACCATCATCCGGCTTTACCGAATAATACTCGGCGATATCTGTCTTTTTATTTGTGGAACTGACTGCCGTGTACCTTGTCACAAAATCTGAGAATGTACTTGAAAATCTGTGTCTGCTGTCTACTGTCTTGTTATCAGTAATGCCATATGGGATAAGTCTCAGCTTCCCATCACGGTCTATAGTAGAAAAGCATCCAAGTGCCTGTGCCAGATAATATAAAAAATCCCTCCATGTCTCGATATCGTTTTCCTGGTATAGGCCAAGCAGTTCTGCTCCATTTGTAAGTGCCTCTATCTCTTCTTTTGTCTGTGCCAGTTCTACGTGACACGCTTTGGAAAGCAGTGATAAGAAATCATATGGGAATGCACTCGACAGACCTTTGTTGAAATTCTTATCCAGATTCAGCATTGCATCATACGCCTTTAACTCAAGTGTCTTTATCTTCCTGTTTGCCTCTGCAATATAAAAAATCCCCATTGGGACTTCCTCATAAGCATCACCAACCTTCAGATGAAAAGAAACCGTTATAGATGCATCTTCCAGACTGTATCTGT
>DJNB01000172.1:2391-3069 GCA_002435545.1 Lachnoclostridium sp. UBA6475 | reverse complement strand
GGCCTCCCGGACTGGGAAAGACAACCCTTGCCGGGATCATTGCGAATGAAATGGATGTGAATCTGAAGATTACTTCCGGTCCGGCGATTGAAAAGCCGGGCGAACTGGCATCGATCCTCAATAACCTGCAAGAGGGAGATTTGCTTTTTGTCGATGAAATTCACCGCTTGAACCGTCAGGTGGAGGAAGTGTTATATCCGGCGATGGAAGATTATGCGATTGATATCGTCATTGGAAAAGGAGCTTCTGCACGAAGTATCCGCTTGGATCTGCCAAAGTTTACGCTGGTGGGGGCGACGACCCGCGCCGGTATGCTGACGGCGCCGCTCCGCGACCGTTTTGGTGTGGTTCACCGTCTGGAATTTTATACGGTGGAAGAATTGACAGAAATTGTAAAACGTTCGGCGAAGGTATTTCAGGTGGCAATTGACGAGCAGGGAGCGGTCGAGATCGCCAGACGTTCCAGAGGAACGCCGCGTCTTGCCAACCGTCTGTTAAAGCGCGTCCGTGATTTTGCCCAGGTGAAATACGACGGAAAGATCACGCTGGAAGTCGCAAATTTTGCCCTGGATCTGCTGGAAGTAGATACGTTTGGGTTAGACAGTACGGACCGCAATATATTGATGACGATGATCGACCAGTTTACCGGCGGCCCCGTGGGACTGGATACGCTGGCGG
>DJNB01000172.1:0-2352 GCA_002435545.1 Lachnoclostridium sp. UBA6475 | reverse complement strand
GAACGATTGAAGATGTGTACGAGCCGTATCTGATACAAAATGGCTTTATCGCGCGTACGCCGCGCGGCCGTGTGGTGACAGAAAAAACGTATCAGCATTTTGGCATTTCCATGAAATAACGATATAAGGAGACGATACTATGGCTACAACAAATGCAGTAAGAGACCCGAAAAATGGCGTAATCTCGTGCTGGGTATGCACGGGTGTGATGATATTGATCGATGTACTCCGTCTGACGATGCTTCATCCAAAACGTGGGATCGCAGACTGGATCTTTCTCGCGCTGATCGTGATCTGGGTCGTGATCTCGGTGTATGAGACAGTGAAATACAAAAAGGACAAAAGGAAAAATAACGCATAAGGATTTTCAAGTTTGTAAATAATTATTTAAAACAAGGACACGGATTGTTCATATCTATTGTGTAAAATGGTTTTTTATTAAGAAAGAAAACAGGAGGATGCAATATGAGATTACGTGAACGATTTCAGAGAATGATGTATGGAAGATATGGCAGTGACCAGCTCAGTATGTTTTGTTTTGTCCTTTATCTTGTAATCTGGGTTGTCGGATTATTTATCCGGGTGCCACAGGTAAGGATTGGTTTGAATTTATTTTCTTATGTGATCATTTTTGTATATTTTTTCCGCTTTTTCTCGAAAAATATTTATAAGAGACAGCAGGAAAATTTGAAATTTATGGCGGTATTTAACCGGGTAAAAAATTATTTTAATTATCTGAAACTGAAAGTGAAGGAACGGGATGGTGTGAAAAAGATTTTTCGCTGTCCAAAATGTCATCAGATGATCCGTGTGCCGAAAGGACGCGGAAAGATTGCCATCCGCTGTCCAAAATGTAAGTTTGAATTTATCCGCAGAAGTTAATTATTCAGGAATAGTGAGCGGTTCAGCACCGAAAGAAAGGAATCAAGATGTTTGGCTATGTCATAACCAATAAACCGGAATTAAAGATTCGGGAATTTGCGAGATACAAGGGCATTTACTGCGGACTCTGCCAGAGCCTGAAAGAACAGTATGGCAGAACCGGGCAGATGACACTTACGTATGATATGACATTTTTAGTGCTTCTGCTTTCCTCCCTTTATGAGCCGTCCGAACAAACGAAGCAGAAACGGTGTCTCGTTCATCCGGCGAAAAAGCAATGGATGATCCGAAATGAGATTACAGAATATGCGGCGGATATGAACATTCTGCTTTCGTATTACCATTTTCTGGATGACTGGGAAGACGAAAAAAGTGTTTCCGGACTGGCAGGAAAAACGACATTTCACCGGAGGGCAGAGAAGGTTCGGAAAAAATATCCGGAAAAAGCAGAGGTCATACAGACACAATTGACAAATTTAGCTAATTTGGAAAAACAGCAGGTGACAGAGCCGGATGCCATCAGCCGGCCATTTGGAACCTTGATGGCAGAATTGTTTTGTTATAAAAAAGATCCCTTTGAGAATACGCTTCGCCGGTTTGGCTTTTTTCTGGGAAAATACATATATTTTCTCGATGCGTATATGGATCTTGAAAAAGATCGGAAAAAGGGAAGCTTTAATCCCTTTTTCGAGCAGGAAGAAGATATGGATTTTCCAAAAAATGTATTAGATATATTGGAAGGCACGATGCGCGCAGCGATTGTGGAATTTGAAAAACTACCGTTGGAACAGGATGTGACGATCTTACGGAATATTTTGTACGAAGGTGTAAAGATAGAACTTCAGAAAAAACAGAGTAAGTTAGAGGAAGAGAAGATGGAGGATAAAAAGGATGAATGACCCATATCAGATTTTAGGTGTGACAAGAGATGCCAGTGACCGTGAGATCAAAAAAGCATATCGTGACCTGAGCCGTAAATATCATCCGGATTCTTATGCGGGAAAATCGGAAGCAGAAGCAAATGCGGCAGCTGAAAAATTCAAACAAGTGCAGGAAGCCTATAACCGGATCGTGGATGAACGTTCCGGAAAAGCAACAGGAAGCTATGGAGACTTTGGTGGATTTGGCGGTTTTGGTGCTGGTCAGGGACGTCAAAATTACAGCGAAGATGAGCAGCATATGATGGCAGCTATGAATTATATCCGAGCGCGCCGTTATAATGAGGCGCTAAATGTGTTAAACGGAATATCGAACCGCAATGCGGCATGGTATTATTATAGTTCCATCGCCAATATGGGACTTGGCAATAACAATGTGGCACTCGAACAGGCAAAACAGGCGGCGGACATGGAGCCGGGAAATATGCAGTACCGTCAATATTACCAGCAGCTGCAAAATGGCGGCGGATTCTATGGGGGAAGCCCATTTGGAAGTCCGTTTGGCGGCGGTTATGGTGGTGGCGGTAGCTAC
>DJNB01000138.1 GCA_002435545.1 Lachnoclostridium sp. UBA6475 | reverse complement strand
ATGACAATAATGGGTGTATTTGTTGCTGTCTTTTCTATGATAATGGTAAATTTTACCAATGTGAATGCAGGAATAACTAATTTAAAATTTCTTATAATGCTTAACCTTTCATTAGGTATTGTGGTTGTATTATTTGTAGGGTTAATGCTTGTTTTTCTAAATAAAGCAAAAAGCAAAAATTTTTTAGTTGCTTACATAATACTTATGCTTATTTTAGTAATAGCATTATTGATATTGGCTAGTGTTGGAGGATTTTGAAAAATATTTTCATTTTAAAAGTTTTTTGATTTAATGGAGGAATGCAAATGTGTTGGCGTATGGTACGAAGTTTTTTGCCAATTGGACAAGGGGCGTTTTATTGCGAGTGCTTTCATTTTAATGGTAAAACCCACAATATAGTTTATGATTGTGGATCAAAAACAAATATACAGATTTTAAATGAACAAATAAAAACTACATTTGAAAAAGATGAAAGAATAGATGCCTTATTTTTATCTCATTTACATGAAGATCATATAAATGGTATTCCATTTTTGCTTGAGCATTGTTGTGTTAACAAAATAATTTTCCCTATAATAGATAATGAATCAAAAAGATTACTTGAAATTAATTTTCTAATAACAAAAGCAACCAAATTTACATTAGAATTTTTAGTTTCACCTACTAAAGCTATCGAAAATGTTTTGAATAATAATGATAATAGACCTGAACTTATCGGAATCTATCCTCCCAATCAAGAAGATCTAATGGATATAAATAATAATCCGCAAAATATCATTAATTCAGGTGAAAATATAGTTGATAAAATTGTATATGATCACAATTGGGCTAACTATTTTGAATGGATGTATATACCGTTCAATTTCAAACAAACTGAACAAATTGTACTATTGAAAGATAATTTAAAAAGTGAGTTTGATTCTGAAATTACTGGAGCAGAATTAGAAAAAAAGTGGAAAAATGGGAACAAAAATGATCAAAAAAAGATAATAAATGCATATAGAAATATACCAGGCGATTTCAACACAAATTCAATGACATTATTTTCAGGAACAGCACATAATTATTTCCGACAATACCTACTAAATTGTAAATGTAATTATTGTAATTGTAATAATTTTGATAAAAAAGCTGGTTGTTTATATACTGGCGATTATAAAGCATCTGGAAGAAATAACTGGAAAGAACTACAAAAAGCATACTCTAAATATTGGGACAAGATTGGCTGTATTCAAATACCACATCACGGTTCAAAATATAATTTTAATGATAAATTTCTTGATTATAACTGTTTTTTTGTAATTTCAGCTGGCTATAGCAATAAATATAAGCATCCACATTCAGAAGTTATTAAAAAATTTCTTTTAAGAGATATTAAACCAAATCTTGTTACAGAACAACAAGGAAGTGCGTTTTACACATTAATACAATAAATTATTATGTAGTAAGAAATCACCCTCCAAAATACAAATAAAGAGATTATAGGAAAATTAACTCATCCGATAAATCCAAAAGAAAATACCAAAGGCAGCCCCTCAAAGACTGCCTCTTTCTTTTATTCATATCCAATTATATACATTCTTACATCGGATTTGCCACTCGGATTCCATTGACCTCCACCTCATCACTGCACTCAATGACAATACAAGGTACGCCGTCAATGATCTGCGTATTGACAAGATCGGTCCGGTCCGGATTTACCTGAATGGTGACGTTCGGAGTTCGAACTTCAAATTTGCGGAGATTGGCAATATTATCTGCGACCAGTTTCTGATCTTCCCCGATATTTTCGGTAAATTTTTCCTCAAAAACATCGATTTTTTCTTCCGAAACCCCGCAGGAAGAGAGAATCTTTTTGACATCTTCTTTGTCCAGTTCAAGTGGCTCCGGATTTTCCTTATTTTCTTCAATCATTTCATTTAAGTTCTCATGCAGATTTTTCACCATCTCGTAATCGCACGTTGTTCCGAGAGATTCTTCCACCAAAGCGTGGAACGTTTCCTTTTGTTCTTTGGCAGGAATTGGGAATGTACAGCCAAGCAGATTATAGGAAAAATCAATATCAACTTCATCGGCATTTTTTGCATAATAGAGCAGACTGTGGATGTCAGTATTGCGGTCGTTGAATGCCGGAAAAAGAAAACCGTTTGCCGGCACCTGTACGATCCAGTCGCGGTCGCAGTCTTCAATGCTGTTATTTTCCGGATTGTAGCAGAGGCCGGCCTTGGACAGTTTCACCGGACATATGCTGCAAAGGATAAAATTGTATACATAATCGGATGCGTCTTCGTTTTCAATTCCATCCGCCGTGATCGACGGGATATCGTAAGCGGTATGGATCAAAACGATAAGATAATTTCCGGTATATTCATACGTTTTGATCACCATATCATAAAATTCATCCAGAAGAGCGTCGTCCTGCAGACCGCTGTCTACAAGTTTCATCATAAATTTCTGCTTGCCATCGTCGTTGGTTTCTTCTTCCATGGGAAATTCCATATTCATAAGATTTTTGCCAAGTGTGCCGGACATCGTTTTGCGAAAAATATCGACGTATTTAAACATTTCCTCTTCCGGAAGAGAGTAAAATGCCTCCTTTAGCTCGACGCGCTTATTCTTTTCGCCATCCACATAACAGCCGCAGATTCTTGTGATGCCATTGTCGTCTTTTTTGAAAATTTTCTTTATTTCCGTAACTTCTGTTTTATTCATCTTTATTCTCCATTTCTATTATCGTTGGTTCCCTAATATCACACAAAAAGATTATATCATATTTTTCAAAAATGTGGTATAATCTTTTTTAATAAACAGGAAAGAAGGTATACGTATGTCACTCAATGATACCCCCTCTGCCAATCGGATCCATATCGGTTTTTTCGGCTGCCGCAATGCCGGAAAATCAAGCGTTGTCAATGCCATTACTGGGCAGGAGCTGGCGGTTGTATCGGATNNCCGCAATGCCGGAAAATCCAGTGTTGTTAATGCGATAACAGGACAGGAACTGGCAGTCGTGTCAGATGTCCTCGGAACGACGACCGATCCGGTGCAAAAAGCGATGGAACTCCTTCCGTTAGGACCGGTTATGATCATTGACACTCCCGGCTTTGACGATGTCGGCGAACTGGGGGAAAAGCGAATCCAAAAGACAAAGCAGATCTTAAACCGAACAGATATCGCGGTTCTTGTGGTCGATGCACAAAAAGGGTTGGCAGCGACAGACAAGCAGCTGCTTGCATTGATTCAGGAAAAAGAGCTGCCGTATCTTATCATTTATAATAAATCCGACCTTTTGGAGAGCATTCCGGCAGAAGAGGAGCACAGTATCTATATTAGCGCTTTGCAGAAAAAGGGAATTCAGGAATGTAAAGAAAAACTCGCTCATCGGATCCCTGCCGAAGATATGACGCTTCAGATCGTAGGCGATCTTTTGAATCCGGGCGACCTTGCCGTGCTTGTCATTCCGATCGATTCCGCAGCTCCCAAAGGCCGTCTGATCCTGCCACAGCAGCAGGTAATCCGTGATATTCTGGAGGCGGGTGCTGCCGCAGTGACCGTAAGAAATACGGAGCTTGCCCAGATTTTACAAAATTTGGAAAGGAAAGTGCGGATGGTGATCACGGACAGTCAGGCATTTGAAGAAGTTGCGGCGATTGTGCCAAAAGAAATTCCATTGACGTCATTTTCAATTTTAATGGCTCGATTTAAAGGGTATCTGGAAACCGCGGTCAAAGGGATTCAAGCGGTAGATTCACTGAAAGACGGGGATCGTGTCCTCATTTCAGAAGGCTGTACGCACCACCGCCAATGCGAAGACATCGGCACCGTAAAACTGCCAAACTGGCTTTTAAAATATACCGGGAAAGATCTGAAATTCGAATGGAGTTCCGGTCGTGAATTTAAAGAGGATCTGTCGCCTTATGCGATGATTATCCATTGCGGAGGGTGTATGCTCAATGAGAGAGAAGTGAAATACCGTATGAAATGTGCGGTTGATCAAGGCATTCCATTTACTAACTATGGAATTGCAATCGCTTATATGAAAGGGATTTTACAGCGAAGTATTGAACCGATCCCTAATCTTCCTCAATAACGTGGATCTCAAGATAATCAAATTCGATGCCGTCGATAAAATTATCGCTGCGAAAGCGGGTTTTGTCGACGCGCTTGAATTCTTCAATATTATGTTCCAGCCAAATCGGTTTGGAAAGATCAAATTCGTAGCACACATCTTCCAGTGCTGCAAATACTTTTTTTGTCCGCGACATTTCCAATGAATCATTTTCCACAACCATGTCCCGGATCATTCGATTGCTTTTAAATTCTTTTGCCCATAAACGAAACATCTGTTAAAATTCCTTTCTTTTGTCATTTCGCATCCATACTTTTTACTGATTATACTTTGATTTTTCGAAAAAGTAAAGAATTATTTGACTTTACCGTCATTTTCTTATAAAATTATATTGTATGCGTAAATGGATTTTTATGCATGGAGGTAAGGAGAAAGGTTGGCGAATAAACTATGTTAGAACAGGAAGTTGACACCTCTTTGTTAAATCAGATATATATACCGGCAGATGCAGGACATGTATTTATCGATCAAGAGAACGAATTCCGGCAGATGATGATGATGTACAGTTGTGCGATCAAAGAGATAAAGACCAAATTACAAGTATTAAACGATGAATTATCCATAAAAAGACAGAGA
>DJNB01000163.1 GCA_002435545.1 Lachnoclostridium sp. UBA6475 | reverse complement strand
GCCAATACATTTCTTGGAAGAATGTGTCTTTCCGGAGATGTGACGGATCTGTCTGCGGAGCAATGGGATGTCATCGACCGCGGTATGGCATTTTACCGTGAGATTGCACCGATCATCCGCGATGGAAAAAGTTACCGCCGGGGGCCAAAGATTTTGAGCGACCGTCATCCGGAAGGATATCAGGCCATGGTGCGTATGAAAAAAGACGGAGAGGCGATGATCGTCATTCATTGTTTCGATGGAGAACTTCCCGGAGAGATCCGCGTGGAACTTCCGGAGGGCTGCGCGGTGCACATTCAGTCGGTATATTCTTACGATGTGCCGGAAATGTATGTAGAAGGGAATACCCTGGTTTATAAGCCAACAGAGAACCGCAATGCGGCCGCGGTACATTTGATATAGAAATTCAAGAGGGTGTCACAAGGCAGGTAACACTGTGTATGTGGCACCCTCTTAAAAATTCGGGCGGAATCCGCACATAAATTCCCACAGGAAATTGAAAAAAATGATACGCAGACTTGACAGTGAACGTCATTTTGCTATATACTTAAAAAGTTAATAATTATGGAGAACTAGAATTATTTTATCAACGAGGAGGAAGCCATGAATTTTCATATCGCAGTGATTCCCGGAGATGGTATTGGCCCGGAGATCGTCACACAAGCAAAGAAGGTATTGGATAAAATTGGGGAGGTATACGGTCATACATTTGAGTATGAAGAGCTGTTGATGGGCGGATGTTCCATTGATGCTTACGGAGAGCCGTTGACCGATGAGACACTGGAGCGCGCAAAGAAAAGCGATTCCGTACTGCTCGGAGCCGTCGGAGGAAATGTCGGACAGAGCAACTGGTACCAGCTGCCGCCGGATAAAAGACCGGAAGCAGGTTTGCTGAAGATTCGAAAAGGACTTGGTTTGTTTTGCAACCTTCGCCCGGCCGTGCTGTTTGATGAGTTGAGCGGCGCGTGTCCATTGAAAAGTGAATTGACAGAGGGCGGATTTGATTTTGTCGTCACCAGAGAGCTGACCGGCGGTCTTTACTTTGGAGAACGCTTTACGAAAGAAGTAGACGGACAGCTTCAGGCGACCGATACACTTACATATAATGAGACAGAGATTCGTCGTATCGCCAGATGGGCATTTGATATCGCGATGAAGAGAAATAAAAAAGTATGTAGTGTAGACAAAGCCAATGTACTGGATTCTTCCCGTTTGTGGAGAAAAGTTGTAAAAGAAGTAAGTGCAGACTACCCGGAGGTAGAGCTTTCTGACATGCTCGTAGACAACTGTGCCATGCAGCTTGTGCGTGATCCAAAGCAGTTTGATGTCATTTTGACCGAGAATATGTTTGGAGATATTTTGTCAGATGAAGCAAGTATGGTAACCGGATCGATCGGTATGCTTTCTTCCGCAAGTCTCGGAGAGGGTACACTTGGACTTTACGAGCCAAGTCATGGTTCGGCACCGGATATCGCCGGACAGAATAAAGCCAATCCGATCGCGACAATTTTATCCGCAGCGATGATGTTAAAATATTCTTTCAATTTGATAAAAGAATCCGATGCGGTCGAAAATGCTGTTAAGGCAGTGCTGAAAAAAGGACTCCGCACGATCGACATTATGGATGAAGGAAAGACTTGTCTGGGAACAGAGGAAATGGGAAAAGCCATTTGCGATGAGATTCGATAAACAGACAACCGATAGATGAAATTTGAACCGGAATGAATGGAGGTTAAATCAATGAAAAGTGATTCAGTGAAAAAGGGGATGCAGACAGCACCTCAGCGTTCTTTGTTTAACGCATTGGGGATGACAAAAGAGGAACTTGAAAAACCACTTGTTGGTATTGTCAGTTCTTACAATGAGATCGTCCCTGGTCATATGAATATTGATAAGATTGTAGAGGCAGTAAAACTTGGTGTGGCGATGGCTGGCGGAACACCGGTCGTATTTCCTGCGATCGCGGTATGCGACGGAATTGCCATGGGACATGTCGGAATGAAATATTCGCTTGTTACCCGTGATCTGATCGCGGATTCTACCGAATGTATGGCACTTGCCCATGCGTTTGATGCCCTCGTTATGGTGCCAAACTGTGACAAAAACGTACCGGGACTTCTGATGGCAGCAGCCAGAGTCAATGTACCGACCGTATTTGTCAGCGGCGGCCCGATGCTTGCCGGCCACGTACAGGGAAAGAAAACCAGTCTTTCCAGTATGTTTGAGGCAGTCGGTGCACATGCAGCAGGCAAAATGACAGAAGAAGAAGTAGACGATTTTGTAAGCCATGCCTGTCCTACCTGTGGTTCCTGTTCCGGTATGTATACCGCAAACAGCATGAACTGTCTGACTGAGGCAATCGGTATGGGACTTCAGGGAAATGGTACGATTCCTGCCGTTTATTCGGAACGTATCAAACTTGCCAAACACGCAGGTATGAAAGTAATGGAACTTTATAATAAAAATATCCGTCCGAGAGACATTATGACAGAGAAAGCATTTTTGAATGCGCTTACTGTCGATATGGCACTCGGATGTTCGACCAACAGTATGCTTCATCTGCCGGCAATCGCACATGAAGCCGGTGTGGATTTGAATCTGGATCTGGCAAACGAGATCAGTGCAAAGACACCAAACCTCTGCCACCTCGCACCAGCCGGACACACTTATATCGAAGAGCTTAACGAAGCCGGCGGTGTCTATGCCGTTATGAACGAATTGAATAAAAAAGGACTGCTGTACACCGATCTGATGACAGCAACCGGAAAGACCGTAGCAGAAAATATTGAGGGCGTTGTCAACCGCAATTCGGAAGTCATCCGTCCGATCGACAATCCATACAGCCAGACCGGTGGAATCGCTATCCTGAAAGGAAATCTGGCACCGGATTCTGCCGTTGTCAAACGTTCTGCAGTTGTAGAAGAAATGATGGTTCACGAGGGACCGGCCCGCGTATTTGACTGCGAAGAAGATGCCATCGCAGCGATCAAAGGTGGAAAGATCGTTGCCGGCGATGTCGTTGTCATCCGTTATGAGGGACCAAAAGGCGGCCCTGGTATGAGAGAGATGCTCAATCCTACGTCTGCGATCGCAGGTATGGGACTCGGTTCTTCGGTGGCATTGATCACAGATGGACGTTTTTCCGGAGCAAGCCGTGGTGCTTCCATCGGTCACGTATCACCGGAGGCAGCGGTCGGAGGTCCGATCGCACTCGTAGAAGAAGGCGATATCATTAAGATCAACATTCCGGAAAATACGTTACAGCTTGATGTCAGCGAGGAAGTTCTTGCCGAGAGAAAGAAAAACTGGAAACCGAGAGCACCAAAGGTAACAACCGGATATCTGGCACGTTATGCCAATATGGTAACATCCGGAAACACCGGAGCAATCTTGAAACAGGAGTTTTAAGGGAACTGCGTTACAAGGGTGAAACACGAAAATATTAACGAGAAAGAGGTGCATTTTCATGCAATTAAATGGCTCCCAAATTTTAATCGAATGTTTATTAGAACAAGGGGTAGACACAATTTTTGGATATCCCGGCGGAGCGATTTTGAATGTATACGATGAATTGTATCGTTATCAGGATAAAATCAGACATGTATTAACATCCCATGAACAGGGCGCGTCTCATGCCGCTGACGGCTATGCGCGTTCTACCGGAAAAGTCGGAGTCTGTATGGCGACAAGCGGTCCGGGGGCAACCAATCTGGTAACCGGAATTGCGACCGCTTACATGGATTCTGTTCCGATGGTAGCTATCACTTGTAATGTCGGACTTCCATTACTTGGAAAAGACAGTTTTCAGGAAGTGGATATTGCCGGTATCACGATGCCGATCACAAAGCACAGTTTCATTGTAAAAGATATCAATGATCTGGCAAAAGTGGTACGCCGTGCTTTTGCGATCGCACAGACAGGCAGACCGGGACCGGTACTTGTCGATATTACGAAAGATGTAACGGCTGCTGTGACAGAGTTTACCCCACAGACACCGGATCTGATCCAGAGACAGACCGATACGATCTGTGAAAATGATATCGAAGCCGTACTTCAGGCAATCCGGAAGGCAGAAAAACCGATGATCTTTGTCGGTGGTGGATGTATTTTGTCGGGAGCCAGTGCAGAGTTGAAAGAATTTGTCAAAAAAGTAGATGCACCGGTAACTGATACGTTGATGGGAAAAGGTGCCTTTGACGGAACCGATGAATATTATACCGGTATGCTGGGAATGCATGGAACCAAGACGGCTAACTTAAGCGTGACAGAATGTGACCTGTTACTTGCGCTTGGTGTCCGTTTCTCGGATCGTGTTACAGGAAATGCAAAGAAATTTGCTACCAATGCCAAGATTGTTCATATTGACATCGATGCGGCAGAGATCAACAAAAATATTCAGGTAGATTATTCTATTGTAGGCGATTTGAAAGCCGTACTTGAAATACTCAATAAAAAACTGGAAAACCAGTATCATAAAGCATGGATTGATAAAGTACTTGCGAGAAAAGAAGCACTTCCGATGACTTATCGTGACGA
>DJNB01000199.1 GCA_002435545.1 Lachnoclostridium sp. UBA6475 | reverse complement strand
ACTTCACTTAAGAATTGTACCACAATTTCAATCGTTATACAAGAATTTTTCAATTCCCTCTGCGACCGCCTTTGCCATTTTTTGCTGATAATCCTCGGAAATTAACAGTTTTTCTTCCTCCGGATTGGACAAAAATCCGCACTCAATGATAACAAATGGCCCGTTGGATTTTTTCAGCATATAATAACTGTCGTTTGCCTTTTCCACTCGGTGGTTTCCATCCCCGATCTCCTCTTTGATCGTCTCCTGAAGCACGTTCGCGAGCCGCTTTCCCTCCTCAGAACCCGAATAGTAAAACACCTGCGCCCCCTTTGTCCCTGCAGAATAACTGTTTTGGTGGATGCTCACCGTAAGTTCCGGCTTTTCCTTGTCAATGACCGCCAGTCTGGCATTGAGATCCGCCACTTTCTTTTTCCCTGTCGTCTCCCCACACAATGCCTCGTCCTTTTCTCTCGTCATCGCCACCGTGTAACCGCTCTTTGTGAGAATTTCTCTCAATTTGAGCGAAATGTTCAAATTTACATCTTTTTCCAGTGTCCCCATTATCCCTACTTTGCCCGGATCAAAACCGCCATGTCCCGGATCGATCACAATATGCACTTTGCTCCCCTTTGCCGTAAAATTCAGTACCGGAAGCGTACTCACCCGGATTGTCGCCGCGATCACGATAGCAAACAAAAATATCGTAACCGCCCATATTTTCCAAGTTCCTGTCTCTTTTTCTTTCATAAAAATAAAACACTCCGCACATTCTTATTACTAATGTACGGAGTATCGTTTGTCCACATTCATTATTTCACATATTTTTCTATCGTCGTCCAGGTAGCCATTCGTTCAAATCCAAGTTTCCAGAAAGCGATACCTGCAACATTTCTTGCCATAACGGTTTCCATTTTTTTACTGAGCGACGTTTCTTCTTCCAGCCAGATCTTATACTTGGCACCGTCCGCCTTAAATTCGGCATAATACTGGCTTGTCTCGTCGTTCCATTTTGGTGTCGCGCTATTGGACTGGAGCACGCTCTCCGCCGAACTCATACCATACGCGCTGGATGTCACGGTAACCCCGTCTCCGCTTTTGACTTCTTTCCATAATCTGGTATAAAATGGAAGGGCAACGACGGTTCTTTCTGCCGGAATATACTGCAGCCCCTTGTCCACACCATTTTCCACAAATGGCAGGGAAGATACCGAACCGCTTTCTTTGCTTCCTGCGTAATGCTCGTCGTACGCCATAAAGATTACGTAGTCCACCACTTTTCCCTGTTCTTTCCAATTATAGTATGCGGTGGCATCGGTCGGCAGATAATCGTCTACTGACACCGTAATGTCATTGGCGTGGCACACCAGCGTCAATTCTCTCAAAAATTCAAGATATGCCGGTGCCACTTCGCTTTTTATTTTCTCAAAATCGATATTGATACCATCTAATTTGTAACGCATCGCCGTTGACACGAGATTATTGATCAGGCGGCTTCTCGAACTTGTTCGTCCCAATATTCTTTTCAGCGAAATATTTTTGTCAAAATCATTGATCAGCCCCCACACTTTCAACCCTTTCGCATGTGCCGCCGTCACGTATTCTTCGCTCGCCAGAGAACTGAAATTCCCCTTGTTGTCGTTCAGGGAAAACCACGTCGGCGATACGACATTCAGACTTCCGGCGACCGCCACTTTGCTCTCCAGTTCCGCCGCGCCTACCGTCTGTGTCATCTGATGCCATCCCAGACACACCGTCGTACCAATGCCTTTTTGCGTAAATGTCTCTTCCTCACTTTGGCGTTTCCACGCAGTTTCCGTCTGTCCGGTCAAAAATTCCGCCGGTACATACCCCTCGATCCCGTCGGTTGTAAGCACCTTCTGATAGTCATTTTCGGCCTGGCTCTGCATATCCACAATTACTTTCTGGTCTTTTTTCAGATCCAGCAGATAATCGTATTTTTTATTCGGTCCCACGCGAAGTCTCGTCTTTTCGCTCAACTTCGCCTCCATATGTGTAGATTCAAAATCCGCGTTCAAAATAACACGATTCGGCGCCTCGCCCTTTGACGCCCATTTCAAAGTGCTCTTTTCCTGCGTCATCTCATCGTAAAACGGCACGGAAATGTACATCGCATCGCCATCTACATAAAGGATCTGATCGGTCATTTCTTTATTTTCTTTTCCAATGGTATAGGTCGTCGTGTTCGGCGCCACGGTCACCAACCCTCTCACCGGGCTGACAAAACTGAGTATCTGCTCTTTTTCATCCCAGTAAAATCTCTCATTCATCTTATCAATAACCGTGTTTAACGGCAGATACATCGTCTCGCCAATAATTTTTCCTTTTTCTTCCAATGGAAATCCGTCGAGACAGATCAGCGCCTCATCCTTTGCCAAATCCTTATACTGTTCTTCCATCGTCCGCTGTGTATAACTCGGCGCAAATTTCTTAAACAGAATCGCACCTACGGCAGCCACAAAAACAAGGGCAATGACAATACCCATAATGATCCTCGCTTTGTTCTTCATAACCTTATCCTTTCCCTTTCTGTAAAGATTGTACTTCAACTTGTCCTTCTATTTTTTCAGTATAACAGACAAATGTGAAACTTACAAGTCAGGAATGAAAAGGTTTGTTTAATTTTTGCTTGTCTCTGATTTTAGGGTGCATGACTTGACTTCGTGGCGACAGCCGCCGAGGCATAGCCGAGGGGCATTTCTTTGCACCTCTGGATAACTTGCTTTTTCCCACTTCCGGGGTGCATGACTCAACCTTGCATCGGCGACCCACCACTGGATGACTTACTTTCCCCAACTTCCGGGGTGCATGACCCAACCTTGCATCAGCATCTCACCACTGGGCAACTTGCTTTTTCCTACTTCCGGGGTGCATGACTCAACCTTGCATCGGCAACTCACCACTGGGCAACTTGCTTCTTTCCAACTTCCGGGGTGCATGACTTGACTT
>DJNB01000114.1:6347-11823 GCA_002435545.1 Lachnoclostridium sp. UBA6475 | reverse complement strand
CGGGAGTATCCCGTGATTTCCAGGCAGGATCTGGATTCTTATATGAGCCAGAGCCCGGCGCAGGAAATGATCGTGACGGACATTTCGCCGGTGGGAACGATGGTGCAGGATACACAGGGAGGCATCGATGGTTCTTTCTACTATCTTTATGCAAAAGGAGAACGATATCCGGATGAAGACGGAGTCGGCGATAAGATTGACCGGGATTCCAACTGGATGGGAAACGAGGACCTTACCTATCAGGTAAAAGCAGAGGATCTGACGACGGATCTTGGAAATGGCGTTGAAGTAAGCAATGACAGCGTTTACGGACTGCCGGAATTGACAACCTATTATCCAAATGGAGAGGGCAATTATGAAGGAAATACCCGCTATGTTTATTACGGACTGCGGGAAGGGGATACGTTAAGTGCCATCATGACCGTAGGTGACGGAACGGCAGAGATCCATCCGATGCTTTCCTATATGGAAGACAGATATTATGTCTATGGCGGAGCCGATGCGATGATTGAGTTTATCGATAATTATGTGGCGGCAGACAGTGCGTCATTTGTCCTAGTCGGAGTAGTGCTGGCTTTGATCTGTCTGGCAATTGGCTACTTTACGCCATCAGGAAGAAGCATTCGCACCAATGCAAAAAATGCAGGGAAAAATGCTAAGAGCGGCTGGCAGGAATACCGTGAGCTGGATGCCAGCCTGAAAGTAAGATTCTGGCTTTTCAAATTGATCGGAGTCGGTGGAATGGTTGGAGGATTGGCAATTATTGTAAAAGGAAATGAAAGCCTTGTTCTGATCACCGTCGGAACGATCGTGTTGATCGTGGGAGGAGCTTGCTGGTATATGTCCTCACCACATTCGTATGAAAAATCAAACGATATGATTAAGATGATTGCCTTTAATCAGCCGATGACAATTGAGAAAATCTATGATGCATATAAGGAATTGGATACACCGCTCGGAAGTCCGTATCTGGCTAAGATGAAGACGATGCGGCAGAAGGCATTGATCTTTGGACCGGATGATTCGGGAGAGTACCTGTATTTCTGGTTGAATGACAAAGGAAATCTTGGTTACCTTGGATATACCTTTTTAGAATGGGCGATCAAGCAGCCATTGACGCAGCCGATCAAACCGTATAACCCGTATAGCGGAAATGATATTTCAGAAAAATTGTGTATCAGTTCGGACATTATGCTGTTACAGAAGCAGTTGTTTGAAAATATCAAGAATTACCGAAAGACCGGTGAAGTGCTTCCGATAAAGGAATCCACTCCTTCCGAAGTATATACCTTTACGGAAGATTTCAAATTGACCGGGCAGCAGTTTGATCTGCAGGACAGCAAAGGAAATTTGATCTATCATATCGAAGGAACGATGCCGCTTCGTACATTCCGCATTTTTGACCAGGTAGGAAATGAAGTATTTAAAGTCACAAAAGAGATATTGAATGCACTGCCGACCTATCGTTTTTATCAAAATGGGGAAATGATCGGAATATTAGAAAAACAGTTTACACTGGCAAAGGATCGTTTTCAGATGGACATTGCGGAAGGAACATTGAAATTGGAAGAGTATGCGGGAAGCATTGGATATAACTATCTTGTTTCCATAAATGACAAACCGGTTGGTGCTGTGATGGACGATCTGGAGCTTCGTTTAGACAATTTGATCTTTGATAATTCCGTAGTTATTGTCTATGAGAAAAAATATCTGGCAATGATTACCGCCCTGGCGATCATGGTTGCTCGTGAGATCGCCAGAGACGAAGATTAATGTCATTAAATACCTTACCAGGAACCGCCGCCACCGCCGCCAGAGCCGCCGCCGGACAATCCGCCGCCGCTGGAGCTGGCGCTCTCCGGTGAGGAGGTCATGGAACTGGTTGCAGACGTAAGGGTTGAATGCATAATATGCTGAAAAGCGATTACATCAAAATAGGAATCATTATCGTTTGTGTACCATGAAGGTGGTTCACAAGCGATTGATTTGAAATGTTTCACCCACTTATCGGAAACGTTCAGCACATAGGTGTACGGAAGAATCTCGTAAAAATAATCCGGATTTTCTTCCACCAGCATTTCCAGACGTTCCTTTTCGGCAGTTTCCAAAAATCTCTTAAATCCTCGGATCCGTCCGAGGATTTCTGTGCCATAAAGGGTTCGTTTCGAGAGAAACGCGCTGAAAAATACCAGGATGGCACAAGTGATATAGGAAAAAATACAGGCAATCTGATACCAGCGGTCGGCATATGTGACCGGAATCCATACAAACAGATAGGATAGTCCGACCGAGAGTAGCAGAAGAAAAGCACCGATTAGAATGCCCAGCTTTTGCCCCGCGCTGGCACACAGCATATAAATACCGGCGCCAAAGACTCCGATGCTGCACAGACCGAATACCAATTCCAGCCAGTCATACGAATATTCATATCCCGGCAGAAAGTAAGCAAATCCGAATACAATAACGGCTAAAGCAAAAAGGATCCATCCCTTATTTAAGGAATTAGAATGGAAAAGTTTTGTTTTATTTTCGTGTGTATTGATCGTTTTCAGGATTGCCTCCGGGGTTTTGTAAAATTTGTCTTTCAAGTCTGATTTATGAATGACCGGCCCCGTTGCAACTTTCTTTAAGCCGTTGAAGAAAAGGCGTTCACTCTCTTTTTCCCCGTCATAGTAAGACCGGATAAGAGTGATCGAAAAATCCGTTCCTTTCTTGTTTTCGCAAGAGATGGTGAGATATCCTTGTCTTGCCAGCTCAATGAGAAGCGGAATTACATCCTGATTCGAGGCGTTTCCCTTATAGGCAAATGCCAGTTCCAGACAATTCATGCCATCCGGTGCATGATATTCAACGGTTTCGACAACCGGATCATCTCGTCCGATAAACCACCACATAAGGAAGGCGGCGATGATCGAAAGGATACCGAGAACCATCGCGATATACGCAAACCATGGAGTCGTGTCTGTCTTTACAAAATACCCTTCCGGAAGTTCCAGACGTACGGTGACACATTCCCTGGGGCCTAATGTGACCGAAGGATCCAGTTCGCCGTAGATCGTATTGTCTTCTATATAGTAATACAGATCTTCGTAATTTTCGGATCCGTAAGTGCCGTAACTCATTCCAAGATTTTCCTCGTCAAAGGCGTCCGGCATCTGGATCGTAAATGTGACATTGCTGATCGTAGTATCCGTCCAGCCGGAACCGATGATATTAAAATAAAATTCATCTATGTCCGGCAGCACATCATTTCCCATATGATATTGATAGGAAACCGTGTAATCATACAATCCGGTCAGTGTAACGTCCTCGTCACCGATCTGGATGACAAGATTATCGTTTTCACGGCTTGTAGAATAGTCATCTTCTCCACAGTCAATGTCAGAGATCCGGGCATGAGTGATGGAAGTACTGCCATCGGCACGCTCCACTTCATTTTCAAGAGGTATTTTACGGTAAATACCATGGCGCTCCTCTTTGAAATTTACTCTGAGTTTTTCTGTGATTTCATAGGTATTTTGTGGGGTAACCCGGATGGAAACGTCATATTTTTCTATGTCGTACGCAAAGGCAGAAGCCTGCGCCTGTGCCGGTGTCAGGCAGAGGAACAGGATGAACAGCGCACAACACAGGAAGAGTTGTTTTATTGTTTTCATTCAAAATTCACCTTTACATTTTCTCGTTGTTCACTATTGTCAATTTCATACATTGGTTTTGTCTCAAAGTGGAAGATCCCGGCGATGATATTACATGGAATCGTCTGCACGGATGTGTTGTAACGTTTCACGGCTCCATTGTAATATTTGCGTGAGTTCGCAATATCTTCTTCCATGCGCTCCAACTGCATGCTCAGATTCTGAAAATTGGCATTGGCTTTCAGATCCGGATAGCTTTCCGCAAGAGCCATGATCTTAGGCAGCATTTGTGAGATCGAAGCGCTGGTGCTGATCTTTTCGTCAGGCGTCATCCCGGCATAGCCCTGGCTTCGTTTGCTGACAATGGAAGATAATGTCTCTGCCTCATGTCTGGCATAACCTTTTACCGTTTCGACGAGATTCGGAATCAGATCAAAACGTTTTTTCAGATATACGTCCATAGTTGAAAATGCTTCGTCCACTGTGATACGCTCCTTTGTAAGTTTGTTGTAGCAAACAATTATGAGTACTGCTAAAAGAACGAGAATCGCAGCAATAATAATCCCTGTCATAATAAACTCCTTTCTGGTATTAAAATTATTTAGTTTATTCTAACATAGAAAGAGAAATGCGACAAGAACTATGTAAAAAAAATATAAAAATAATGGAAAAAATAAGGAAAGTGCGGGGCGATTTCTCCTAAATTAGTGGAGATTTTCCGTATGGCAAGAGCCGATTTTGAGAAACTGGCTACTCACCAATAAGAATAAAATGTAAAAAAAGTACTTGAAAAGTAGTAGAAAATGTGCTATGCTTTATTCATCAAGAGCAAGGGCGCTCCTACAGAAGTAGGGGCGTCTTTTCTATTTAACAAAGAAAGGTGGTATTTTTATGTTGAATTCTGGAGATACGGGATTTATGATGATTGCAACGGCATTCGTATTTTTCATGACGCCGGGACTTGCATTCTTTTACGGAGGTTTAGTGCGGAGAAAAAATGTGCTGAATACAATGATTTCTTCGTTTTTTATCATGGGACTGGCAGCTGCCATGTGGGTTTTCTTTGGATATTCCCTCTCCTTCAGCGGAGATCTGGGAGGAATTATCGGGAACCTGAAACAAGTTGGTTTAAGCGGGCTTGGTGCAGAACCGGGCGCGTATGCAGACACGATTCCGGCGACACTTTTTGCAGCCTTTCAGATGATGTTTGCCATCATAACACCGGCATTGATCACAGGTTCCGTGGCAGGCCGAATGAAATTTAAAGCCTTGTTTGCTTTTATCGCTTTGTGGCTGATCGTCGTATATTATCCGATGGCTCATATGGTATGGGGCAAAGGCGGATTCTTAGGAGAAGTTCTTGGATCGGTTGATTTTGCCGGAGGAAACGTCGTACATATCAGTTCCGGTGTCAGCGGTCTGGTTCTTTCCCTTCTGCTTGGCAAACGCCGTGGATATGAGAAGACCGCATATCGTACCCACAACATCCCATTTGTTCTTTTGGGAGCATCTATCTTGTGGTTTGGATGGTTTGGTTTCAATGCCGGAAGTGCTCTCGCAGCAGACGGACTTGCGGTTCATGCGTTCCTGACAACCAATACTTCCGCTGCCTGCGGACTCCTTTCCTGGATGGCGATCGATATGATCCGCGACGGAAAACCGACGGTAGTAGGCGCTTGTACCGGAGCGGTACTTGGGCTGGTGGCAATCACACCGGGAGCCGGTTTTGTACCATTGTGGTCTTCCTTTATCATCGGTATCGTAGTCAGCCCGATCTGTTATTTCATGATGTCCGTCGTGAAGAAACATTTTGGTTACGACGATGCGCTGGACGCTTTCGG
>DJNB01000114.1:224-6323 GCA_002435545.1 Lachnoclostridium sp. UBA6475 | reverse complement strand
ACGCTTTCGGATGTCACGGAATCGGCGGTGTCTGGGGTGGTATCGCAACCGGATTATTTGCCCAGAAATCCATCAACAGCGCAGCCAGATGGGATGGACTTCTCTTTGGCGATTATCATTTGTTTGCTGCACAGATCATCAGTATCGTTATTACGATCGCGGTGGCAATTGTCGGCACACTGATCTGCGCAGGCATCGTGAAGTTATTTACACCGCTTCGTGTATCCGAACATGACGAGAGAATTGGTCTGGATGAGAGTCAGCATGGAGAAAGTGCTTACCCGTCATTCAATGGTCTGGATTAATAGAATGGAGGTTTTCTTATGATTAAAATTGATGCAATTGTAAATGAAGATAAAATGGAAGACATCAAAGATGCGCTTCAAAAATTAAAAGTAAATGGAATGACGATCTCCCAGGTAATGGGCTGCGGAACGCAGATGGGATACCGTGAAAAGGTTCGTGGATACGATGTAGATATCAATGTCCTGCCGAAGGTAAAATTTGAGATTGTAGTATCCAGTCAGGAATGGGCAGACCGAACCATCGATGCCATCTGCCAGTGCGCTCACACCGGAGAACACGGTGACGGAAAGATCTTTGTCTACGAACTGTCAGATGTGATCCGGATCCGTACCGGAGAGCATGGACCAAAAGCCGTGTGGGCAGCTGATCAGACGGAGTAAAGAAGTTCCGGTTTCAGACAATATTATATCGTTTATAAAAATAACTGCCGGCATGGGTGTTTGCACCTGTGCCGGCAAAATATTGTAATAATTTGTAAATGAACAGTTAAAAATGGAAATAAGTAGTATTGACAAATCTTCGAAAAGCCGATACCATAGTCTATAGCAGGCAGACGACTGTGCTGCCGGATATTGGAAAAACAGCAGGAGAAGGGACGAAGAGTATGTTAGTCGCGGGAAAAGAACGCTGCATACGCTGTATGCATTTATTAGATGAAAATGGGCATTGTGCGAAATGTGAGTTTGATGCCTCTTCTTATCAGCAGCCGAATATGGCACTTCCGCTTGGCACCTGCCTGAATGAACGTTATTTTTTAGGAAAAGTGCTGGGAGAAGGTGGCTTTGGTATCACCTATGTGGCATGGGATATCGTGCTGATGGTTCCGGTCGCAGTAAAAGAATATTTTCCAAGCGGCATTGTAACGCGTGAAAAAGAGGGACCACAGACAGGGACACTTCAGATCTATGAAGGGAAAAGTCAGTTAGAGTTTGAAAAGGGAAAAGAAGATTTTTTGAAAGAGGCAAGAAGTCTGTCCCGTTTTATGAAACTGCCGAGTATCGTCTCGGTGCGTGATTTCTTTCAGGAAAATCATACGGCCTATATCGTGATGGAATACGTCGAGGGTACGAGAGTGCGAAATTACGTCCGCGCAAATGGAAAGATGCCGGGAGAAAAAGTGCTTGCACTGATGGAACCGGTGATCCATTCCCTTTGCGACATCCATAAGACCGGGCTGATCCATCGTGATATCAGCATAGACAATCTTATGTTTGACGAAAATGGGCAGCTGAAATTGATCGATTTTGGAGCGGCCAGAAATGTGGAATTGCCGGAAAATACGATAACGGTTTCCATCAAGCGTGGATTTTCTCCGGAAGAACAGTACCGTGCTAAGGGAGAGCAGGGGCCGTGGACAGATCTGTACAGCCTTTGTGGAACGATGTATTTTATGCTGACGGGAAAAATCCCAGATGAATCGGTAGAGCGTGTTTATGCGGATCATTTGGTGACGTTGCAGCAGATGGATGATATTTCACTTTCTTTGCAGCAAAAAAAGGCCATAGATAAAGGAATGGCGGTGCTTGCCAAAGACCGATACCTGGATTTGGAAGAATTTTACAATGACTTATATGAGGGAAGCACCTTTGTATCTTCCTGCAATGATATCCATATGCCCCGCTCCTTTCGCGATACGCTGACACAGTCAGGCGTCTCCGGACTGTTTTCCGGGACGGCGGTGCGGCGTGAATTTGGCGGTATCGTAGGGCAACATACAAAAAAACGGAAAAAGATCAAATGGATAGCAGGTGGAGCTGTTTTGGCGGCGCTTTTAGCGGTGTTGACAATTTTTTATCAAACCCGTGGAGATTCGGAAGGGAAAGAAATGACGCCGGCAGTGGCAACGCAGGTGCCGGATACCGCTGCCCCATCCGTTACGGAGAAGGCGGCACCGACCGCTGTGCCGGTGGAGAATGCGTTTGCGGAAATACCGAATGTGATCGGAGAGACATCGGCAAAAGCAAGAAAAAAATTACAAAAAATGGAAATTAAAGTGAAGATAAAGAAAATATACAGCCATGGAAAGAAAGGAACGGTTGTGAAACAGAGTATCGCGGCAGGGACGCAGGTGAAAAAACAGAGTTTACTGACTCTCAGCGTGAGCAAAGGAGAAAAGCCGCCAAAAGCGGTTCAAACGGCGGCACCGACCAAAGCGCCTGTAGTAGTAACAGCACGGCCGAAAGCGACAAAAAAGCCGCAAAAATACGATGCTTCTTTAGATGGGTATTTGCAGTAAATATACAGAATCATTACAATACATAACAGAAACGGGGAAACAGAGTGAAATATCAACGGAAGAACAACATGGGATTTGACCATTTCTTAATCCGCGAGTGGTGCGATTGCCGGGAAGAGACGGCTGCGGGAGAATGTACGGAGACAGCAAGAAAACAAGCATATCAGACATTTCGCAAAGCAATTAAGGGAGACCGGCCGGCGGATCTGCACACGATGCGCCGGTGGTTTGGTCTGGATGGAACTTCGAAACCAAACCGTGAGATGCTGTTTCACATCGCTGTCTCGCTGGAACTTTCGGTTGAACAGACGCAGAAATATCTGAAAAAGGGTCTGCTTTTACCGGGAATCCAAGTAAACGATCACCGCGAATTTATCTATCTTTATGCAATCGAACATCACCTTGACTGGCAGATGTGCCGGAAAATGATCCGGTTTTATGAAAAACATCTTCCGGAAGCAACCACTCTTCTCGATGAAAAATGCACACAAAAATTGTGGGATTTTTATGACACGGTCCGGCTGATGGAGCCGGAGGATTTTTTGGTTGAGATGGGAAAGCGGGCGCCGTATTTTAAAGGATACAGCAAGAATGTCCTGGAGCATTATCTGCAGATCCAGGAGGAATTAAAGGCGCTGATGAGAGAGGAGGCTTTGCAGCAATTGGAGAGTTTACTGCAGTCTTCGTCATTCACAAAATGGTGTAAAGAAAATCATATTTCACCGGATCAGATCCGGGAAGAAGAGGTGATCCTGCGTTACCTTCAAAAGGAAAATCGTCGTGTCCGCTCGGCAATTACGAAGGAAGAAGTTGAGGATTTTCGGAAAATGGCAAGGATAGCGTATGGAAAAGGAGTGTACCAATCGGATATTTTGATGGAAATCTATGCGGCGGCGATGCCAAATGGCAAAGACGCAAAGGGAAAATATCAGAAAGACCGTGTCAACCACATCGGAATCCGGCTGATCTCGGATAAATATTTTTCCGACCTTTTGCATATCGCCGAGCAGAAAGAACGGGAGATCAATCTGCTCCAACAGTTTTATCAGAGTTCCGGAGAAGAGCAGAATAAGATTCTCGGTAAACTGCGTCATCAGAAACAACGCTGCCATATTATCGAGAGGGAAGATCTTCTTCCCCTGCTGCATTATCTGGCACAGAAAAAATATACGTTGAAGATGGATAAAGAAGAAACCGGTTATCAGAGAGATGCCGCGGCAGAGTATTTTGAAGAGATGGCAAATACTGTATTGGAAGCCTGTCAGATGGAGCCGCTTGACCGGCATTACCGGCTGGATGCACTTTTGCTGTCGAGTTTTAAAGAAGAGGAAATGTTCTCTATCTCTGATCTGATCGAAGGCGGAAGTGGGGAAAGAGATGGTTGTTAAGAAGGATGAAATTTAAATTACAAACAGGGGAGATTTAATGATGAAAACCACAAAGATCAGTAAATATTATATCGCATGGCTTCTTATCTTTGCTGTGGCAGCAGGCACACTTTCGATGCCGGCGAAGGCACAAACAGCTGCAGCAGAAGAAGCGTCGATACAGCAGATTGATTTACAGGACGGTGTACTGACGATAGACGGTGTCGGTGTTGTTAATGCGGAAATTTTAAAAAATATCAATTTGCAGGATGTCCGAAAAATTGAATTTGGAAAAACCGTAAAACGAGTGGCAGACAAGACATTTGAGAATTGCCATAATTTGGAAATGATTATATGGGGCGGTGTTACAACGATAGGCAGCTACGCATTTGCAAATTGTGAAAAACTGGATATGATGTCAATGTCACAGTCTTATGTAAACATAAGAGAAGGGGCATTCTGGAACTGTGATTCCATTGAATTTATCGTATTGCCGGCAGTGATTGAGGAACTGGGAAAAAACGCGTTCCCTCTTACGACAGATATTGTGTGGAGAAATAGAGACGACAGCGATGGCTGTGCAGCAGTGTCCGATGAATTTTGGGAAGGACGTACCGGAACGATGTTTGTCCAGGATACAGAGGTTTGGACCGCGGTCATCGAAAATGAGCAGCAGGAGGACATGCAGTGGGAAAAAAGGCAGGATTACGCCGATCCCATAATATATGGCATACAGCAGGGAGAAGAGGGCATCACGCAGGGGTATACGGTTGTTGATCTGGGGGGAAACCTTAATGTGAACCGCCTGGATGCCTCCGGAAAAATGACAATTTCTAACATATATCAGGGAAATGATCTGGACAAACTATATGTGGAAATCCCGGATGAATTTGACAAAGCAGCGATAACACAGATTGAGGTAAAAGAAGATGCCGTTTTTAATGTAAGTTTTAAGCAGTGTGTCAATCTGACACATGTCGATGTGGATGCACAAAATGTTGAGATCGGTGAAAATGTATTTCAAGATATGGATAAATTGCAGACGGTGAAAATTTCGGGGCAAGTGAATTTGAAAGCAAACTGTTTTTCCGGCTGCAAGTCACTTGAAAATCTGGAACTGGAGAGCTGTCAGACAATCGGACAGAAGGCATTTTATGACTGTACTTCACTGAAAAAAATAAACATTCCCGGAGGTGTCACTTACATTGAAAAAAGTGCCTTTGAAGGCTGTAAAAAACTTACGGAAGTAAGGATCGGATACAAAGTGGTCGATATCCGGGAAAGGGCATTTTATGGATGTGAGAATTTACAATCCGTAGAATTTCCGTCTTTTTTACGAAAGATCAAGCAGGATGCTTTTGGAGAATGTCCGTTGATACAGCGTGTCGTTTTACCGGAAACCATTTCCTATATCGGCCTTGGAAATTTTACAAAATCTGACATTTATTGGAAAGGGACGGAAGTGACGATACAGCAGCCGGAAGAAGGGGCTTCTTCCTTTTTTGAACAAATGACCGGAACGATGTATGTCCCGGCCGGCACTTTTTGGAGTGCGCAGCAGGAAACGTATCCGGAAACTGCCTGGAAATCCTGGACTCCGGTGATCGAACAGGCGCAGACGGAAACGTATGATCTTATGGAGCAGCTGGCATTTAAGGAGGACGTTAATATCCCGGTGGAATCCTGTGTAGACGAAGACGGAGTACCTTGTACACAGATTCATTTTCAAAAGAAATATGAACGTGTGGCATTTGAAATACCGGAGGGAATCCAGGTACAAGACTATGCCACGATATCGATCAAAGCCCAAGTGGGCGGTCAGCTGATGATTGATCTTTGGGCGGATGATATTGACGTGAGTGATGGAGTTGTTGGGGGAACTAACGTGGTGGACTGCACCTATCCGTTTTATTATAAAGACGAAGAGGGGGAAACCAAATATGGAACCGAAGATGTGGTTCTTATAAATGATCAGATAAGCGACAGGGAAATGGCTGCAAAATACATATCAATAGGAACCTGCCGCGGCCCGGAAGAGGTAGAACCGTTTCAGCGAAAATATGAATTTTATATCTATTCGGTGACGTTTCACCCGGTATCACCTAAGACAAAAAAACTTGTATATGAAAGTGTCAAGGCAAACACGCCTGCACCGACAGTCAGTCCGACCCCGGAGCCATCGGCGGCACC
>DJNB01000114.1:0-150 GCA_002435545.1 Lachnoclostridium sp. UBA6475 | reverse complement strand
ATCGGGCACGCCGACAGCCAGCCCAGCCCCAGAGCCATCGGCGGCACCGACAGCCAGTCTGGCTCCGGAACCATCAACGGCACCGGTTGTTGTACCAACGCAGCCTGTAGCTCCGCCACAGACACCGGCAGCTGTGACAACAGAAAAACC
>DJNB01000159.1 GCA_002435545.1 Lachnoclostridium sp. UBA6475 | reverse complement strand
CGACATTACTATGCAGGATGGCATCACACATGAGTGTACCATCTCCACGCACTTCACTGTTTTCAATAAATTTGGCGGAAATATTGCCTGCCGCATCCAGACGTCCCTTTGACATTCCCTGCATACCGCGTTTTAATACAATGTTTCCACCGGCATATAATTCAGCGCCTTCGACTACTCCGTTTACAATAATATCACCGGTAGCATGAACCTGGTATCCGGTAAGCACATTGCCGTTTACATGCACCGTCCCATTGTACTCGATATCTCCGGTCGATACATCTACATTGGCAGGCACATCATAAACATCCGATACCATAACAAGGTCATCTACCAGCGTTACATGACCTGCTACTTCCGAAAATATCTCACATTTATCTTCGGACAGACGTATGTTTCTGCCAAATCGCAGGGAAAGATTTTTTACTTTGTTTGGCTGCATCACCTGACCGGTTACCGTTGTTCCCGGTTCGCCAAGATAGGCCGGTGTAAGTTTTGCCAGCCGCTGTCCTGCTTCGATCTGTTTAATGTTTCCAAGGTGGTGGAAATCCACACTTCCATCGTCATTTAATTTCGGCTTGGCAGAAACATTCACATCGAAAAAATATTCTATGCTGGCATCTTTTCCCGGAACCGGCAAATCTGCTTTTGCAACATAGTAATCCGTACAATATCTGCGTTCTTTCAAAAAACGGTCAATCTCTGCCTCCTGAATCCCATAAACCACTCCGGCCACACGGAGATCACTCAGAATATCCTCTTTATCAATCGGTTTTCCATCCGGGGAAGGCGGATAAAATCTCGCGACTGCCTCCCTCGCATCTTCCGAGATATCAATAAGACATTTTTCTCCTTCCGGATAACATTCAGACATAACAAGAAGATAATCCACATCAAATCTGCCACTTCTTAAATAATTGTTCAGTTCCGCCAGATTGTATCCGCTGATATTTACAGAATCAAGATATCTCTGAACTTCTTCAACCGTAAACATCTCTCCGCCATCTGTCGCCGGATACACTTTGAGCATTGTCCTTTTTCCACTTGGAACAACTTGAAAATAGGCATCTTTTTTCATGTAAATCCCCCTTTCTCTTGTCAACTAAATAACGACAACAACTCTACACTATCCCCTAACGTTCCCTTCATTTTTTGTAATGCTCTGGAGTGAAGCTGGGAGACTCTGGACTCCGATACACTTAATATCTGACTGATCTCTTTTAATGTCAGATCTTCATAATAGTACAGGGTTATGACACTTGTCTCTTTCTCTGTCAACGCCTCTAATGCTTTGACAAGTATTTTTTTTAATTCTTCTTTTTCCACTGCTTTTTCGGGCTGTTCAAAACGATGTGATCCTCCCAGTTCAACCTGGGAATCTCCTCCCTGTTCCAAATAATCATCCAGGGAAATTAAATTCGACAACTGAATCTCACTTTTCCATCCATTATATTCTTCTTCTGATACATTTAATTGTTTGGCAATTTCCGCATCTGTCGCAGGTCTTCCTTCTTTTTCTTCTATTTTGGCAGCCATACTGTCGATCTGTTTCTGCCGCTGGCGCAATGTACGCGGAACCCAGTCCATCTTCCGGATCTGATCCAATATTGAGCCACGGATACGAAGACTGGCATACGTTTCAAATTTTACATTTTTTGTCAGATCGAATTTGTCTATTGCATCGATCAGTCCAAAAATTCCATATCCCACCAGATCATCATATTCCACGGTGTATCCGAGATACATTCCCATACGTCCGGCTACAAGATTCACAAGGTTTGCATATTCAATTATTAATTTTTCACGAATTTCCGGGCTTTTATTCTTTTTATATTGATCCCATAATTTCTTTTTTTCATCATCTTTCATTGCCATACAAATTCCTCACTCATCTATCCGGGAAAACTTTTATCACAAATCTTCTGTCGGATCTGAATTGTCTGCTGCTTCTGATGCTGCCGATGTTTCTTCCGCTTCTTCCAGCTCTTTTTCTAACTGTTCTCTTTCCAGACGTTCTTTTTCCAAACGTTCCATCTCTTCATGTTCTGCGATCACTTTTCCAATTACCTGCGCAGCGATCTGGCCAAGAAGATAAAAAACAATAAGTACAATAATTAATGCAACCAAACTATAAGTAACATCCCAGCGCTGGACTATACTCATAATGCAGCATACCAGTCCTGCCGCAAGCATAACACAAGCCGGAATATATCGATATTTCATATATAACTGCTCCTTTATCATCAAATAACGGAATCGCCAACTCCTATGGATCGAATTATCAATTCCCCGTTGGCGGGATTAAACTCAATGGTTCTGCCGTAATCTTTTCCAACATCTTCTGCAACCAGTGGTATGTTGGCTGCAGCGAGAAATTCATGCACTGCCTGTATGTTCTGCTCTCCAATATTCAGAAGATTATGACTGCATTTTTTCACAAACATTTGCGCCCCTCCCGCAGCCTTTGCCACTAAATTTCCTCTTCTTGCTCCCTGTCGTACCATCTCATCAAGCATATCCGCCAGACAGGTATCCGCAAATTTCATTCGGTTGGCATTTTTACGAATTAAGGTGCTGTTGGGCATCATGATATGAGCCATTCCACATATTTTCTTCGCCGGATCATACAAAACCACTCCAAGACATGATCCCAATCCAAGAGTTGAAATTCTTTTTGGGGGACAACATATTTTATAATCTGCCATCCCCACACGAACCATATCACTCATGCTGTTTTTGTCTCTCCCACAACATTTTCAATATTAAGAAGCGAAATTAAGTCCTCTCCATTTTTTCCAATTCCTGCAAGATAAGAAGCATTGCTTTCATCCAATTTGAAACTTGGTGACTCAATGGTTGATAAATCCAGATTAACCACTTCTTTCACTTCATCTACGACAACTCCAACCAGGGACTGGTCTTTCAATTTTAATATGATAATACGTGTAGCACCCGTATATTCATCTGTTTCCAAACCAAACCGCCTGCGCAGACTCATCACAGGTACAACTTCACCACGCAGATTGATAACCCCAATATAATATGGCTGGGATTTCGGAACGCGTGTTACTCTTGGCATCCTTACGATGTTATCAACATAACCAATATTGATGCCGTACTGCTCCTCTCCCAATCGAATTACAATATATTGAACTTCTTCTGCCGCATTTTCATTCATTGTAACATCCATTTTCGATCCCTCCATATTTAAATTAATGTGTTTGTATCTAAGATTAATGCTACTTCGCCATCACCAAGTATGGTTGCACCACTAAACAATTTTGCATTGGTAATATGATGTCCCATGGACTTAATAACGGTTTCCTGCTGACCCAAAAGGTTATCCACACCAAGTCCCAGTCTCTGATCGCCTTTCTTAATAACAACTACGACCATCGACTGCTTTTGCGGATCCTGCTCATAATCTTCCATCTCGAGTACTTCATTCATACGAACGATCGGAATCACGCTGCCTCGCAGATAAATCACTTCTTTGGATTGAACCAGCTTAATCTCATCATAGGAAATTTCTTCAATCGTGTCGATATTTCCAAGAGGAATGGCATATTTTTCATTTCCAACTTCTACCATAAGAGCCTGAATGATGGCAAGTGTTAACGGAAGCTGGATAATAAAAGTACTTCCTTCGCCTTTCACCGTTCTTGCTTCAATGCTTCCTCCCAATGATTCAATTTTTGTTTTTACAACATCCAGACCAACACCACGGCCGGACACATCAGAAATCTTATCCGCGGTTGAAAAACTAGGACGGAACAAGAGGTCAATAAATTCCTTTTCACTCATTGTCTCTGCCTGCTGCTCCGTGATCGTACCTTTTTCGATCGCTTTCTTGCGAACTTTTTCGATATTGATACCGGCACCGTCATCACGAACCTCAATGGTAACATTATTTCCATCCTGATAGGCGTCAAGGTAAATGGAACCCACCTCCGGTTTGCCAAGACGAACACGTTCTTCGTTGCTCTCCAGTCCATGGTCTGCCGAATTACGGAGCAGATGCATGAGCGGATCTCCCAGCTCGTCGATAACCGTACGATCAAGTTCGGTATCTTCTCCTGTCATATACAGTTCCATCTTTTTATTTAACTTACGATTCAGATCACGGATCATACGTGGGAATCGGTTTACTACGCTTTCAATCGGAACCATTCGAACCTTCATTACCGATTCATGAAGATTTGTCGTTACACGTTCCAGATATTCAATATTTTCATTAAACGTCGAATTGGAAGAAAGATCGGTCGAACCTTCCGCAGAAGATACGGAAACCAATGCATTCTTCGCAATGATCAACTCACTGACAAGATTCATCAATACATCCAGTTTGTCAATATCTACACGGACAGATCTGCTTGCCACTTTTCCTTTTACCGCAGGTTTCTTTGCCGGCTCTTTCTTTTCTTCTTTGGCTGCCGGTTCTTTTGTCTCCGTTGCTGTCGCCTGAACTTCTTCTGTCTTTTCAACCTGATATGTAAAGTCGTCGATGGCAACATCCGCAATCTCGGATACATTCATGATCAAGTTTTTAATGGATTCTTTGCTTTCTTT